>JALHUG010000211.1 GCA_022866185.1 Dehalococcoidia bacterium | reverse complement strand
GTAGTCCTGGCAGGTCTGATGGCCGAGCCCGCGCGAGCCGGTGTGGATGAACACCATGATCTGTCCCACTCCATCGATGCCCATAGCGCGCGCGGCCTTCTCATCGAAGACCTCGTCCACCACCTCGAGCTCCAGGAAGTGGTTGCCCGAGCCGAGCGTCCCCAACTGGGGCACGCCCCGCTCCTTGGCGCGATGGCTGACCTTGGTGGGGTCGGCGCCGGGCAGGGCACCCCCGCTCTCGATGGCCTCCAGGTCCTGCGGCCAGCCGTAGCCCTTCTCCACGGCCCAGCGAGCGCCTCTGGCCAGGACGTTGTCGATCTCCTGCATCGACACCTTCAGCAGGCCGGAGAGTCCAAGGCCGGCCGGCACATCGCGGAAGATCTGGTTCAGCAGCGCCGGCACATGCGGGGCCACCTCGTCCTCGCGCAGGTCGGTGCGAACCACCCGCACGCCGCAGTTGATGTCATAGCCAACGCCGCCCGGCGACACGACGCCGTCGTCCAGGCGGGTGGCGGCCACCCCGCCGATGGGGAAGCCGTAGCCCCAGTGGATGTCGGGCATCGCCAGGGAATAGCCGACAATGCCTGGCAGGAAGGCCACGTTGGCCACCTGCTCGATGGCCTCGTCTCCGGCCATGGCGTCCAGCATCTCCTCGCTGGCGTAGATGCGGCCAGGGACGCGCATGCCGTCCTTGTAGTCGCGGGAGAGGTCCCAGCGTAGCTCATCTACCTGCTGCAGGATCTGCTTCCAGTTCTTAGCCATCTTCCACCACCTCTAAATGTCCAGCAGTACCTGGACGCGATAGCCGTCCTCGTCCTCGCCCACCTCCAGCATGTGGCGGGTGATCGCCTTGACCCCCGCGCCCAGCTCATGCCGCCGGCGGTCGATCTTCTCGCCGTAGGCACTGGACCGGAGGGAGTAGGGCTCCATCTCAGTGATCTCGAATCGCTTGAAGACGAGGCAGTCGACATCGGAGAAGTAGACAAGCTCCGACAGCCAGGCCACCAGCAGGCTGGGCCAGTCGTGAGCCTCCACCGCCAGCGAGCGCTCCTCCGCCTCGCGCACGCCGCTCAGGTTGACCATGACAGAGAACATACCCTCGGCCGCATGCACGAAAGCCTCGGCCAGGGTGCTACCGTGGGCTACCACACCCACGTCGGCTGTGTGCTCCAGGAGCTCGAAGGGCGCGCGCTTGGTCTCCAAAGCCGGAACCTCGCTCCGACGCCAGTATGTCACCTGGCCCTCGAGGCCGTCAACGAAAGCCTTCGCTTGGCGCTGGTTCGCCGTTGGTGGTTTAGTTCTCGACTCCCGCCTGAAGGCGTTCAACTATTTAAATTCACCTCTGAGGGATAAATCCCGCAGCTTCCCCAAAGCTGAGGGTTTCAACCCTCAGGGGTGTTCTTATTTTCTTGATGACCATAAGGCGGGGGCATCGGATTCGCCTCCCCATGCCCCCCCGACAGGTCCGGGGGGGGGGGTGTGCGAACCTGGGAGTTCAGAACCCACCAATCACGAACCATGAACCCCCGCCTGGCGGTTAACCTTAGGCCGCGGTGAAGCATTCTATTAGATGCAACGTCTATCCAACAGGGGACCAGAGGGAGGCGAGCCGTTGTCTCGATGTCTTTGCCGGTCAGGACTGACCCTCCTGGCGATGGGCCTCCTGCTGGCCTTAGGGACAGGCCAGGGCTTGGCTCAAGAGGAGCCGTCGATCGTCATCACCGCGCCGGCAGAGGGAGAGATTCTCCCTGGGCCGGATATCACCGTTAGCGTGGCCATCAGCGGCTTCACCAAACGCGTGCCCCCGGAGCCGCCGGGGCGCGAGCCCAACACGGGGCACATCGTGTACTTCCTGGACGTTGAGCCATTCTTCGACCTGCCCGTCCCCCTGGGCGAAGACAACATGATCCCTTCGGGACGCCTCTCAGAGACATTCGTCGGCGTAGCAGATGGCGAGCACGCGTTCTACGTTTGTCTGGTCTACGACGACAACACCTGCATCGACCCTGCCCTGACGGATTCGGTGCGAATCAGCGTCGGCGCGCCGCCGCCAACAGCGGTCCTCTCACCGGAGCCTACGCCGACGCCAGAACCACCCCAAGAGACGCCAACGCCTCCGCCGCCGACCCCATCCCCAACCGAGGAGCCACCCCCGCTGGAGACACCCGTCCAAACGGAGACGCCGCCGGCGAGCCCAACTCCCGCGCCCCCGACGCCGAGCCCGATCACCCAGCCCCCGACGGCATTGCCTCCGACACCGGCGGCGACGCCTGTCCCCGGCATCGCTCCGGGGACAGCGCGCGACAGTGAGATGCGCCTCTCCCTCTGGTATGCGGGAGTGGCGGGGGCAGTGGCCCTAATAGTGGTCGGCGCACTCGCCCTCTGGTGGATGGAGAGGTCTAGAGCGAGACGCTAGCCAGCAGCCCCCTGGGGCGAGCCCTCTTCGGCCCGAAGGCGCTCCTTGGCCGCTCTCCAGAGCCCTTGCTGCTCCGCCAGGGGCATATCGGCCAGGCTGCGGCCCTGCTCGCGTGCCAGCGCCTCCATAGTGGTGAAGCGCTGGTAGAACTTGCGATTGGCCTGTCGCAGGGCTTCCTCGGCGTTCAGATCGAGGTAGAAGGACAGGTTCACTAGCAGGAAGAGGACATCGCCCATCTCCTCTCGCTTGTGCTCCAGCTCTTCCGCCTGCGCCAGCTCCTCTAGCTCCTCCCCCAGCTTGTCCAGCACGTCCCCGGTTTGAGGCCACTCGAAGCCAACTGTAGCCGCCCTGGCCAGCAGCATCTGGGCGCGAGCAAGGGCGGGCATCGCCTGGGGAACGCCAGCCAGGGCCGATCCCTCCGGGCCCCTCTCCTCTCGCTTCAGCGCCTCCCAGCGGACCATCACCTCCTGGGGCGAATCGGCCTTCTCTTCGCCGAAGATGTGAGGATGGCGGCGCACGATCTTGCTGGCGATGCCATAGATGACGTCTGCCAGGGTGAATTCCTGGGCCTCTTCGGCGAGCTGGATGTGGAGAAGTACCTCCAGAAGCAGGTCGCCCAACTCATCGCACAGCTTGCGCGAGTCGCCCTCGTCCAAAGCGGCCAGCGCTTCGTAGGCCTCCTCCAGCAGGTAGGGCTTGAGCGAGGCGTGGGTCTGAACCCGATCCCACGGGCAGCCATCGGGCCCGCGCAGACGAGCGAGGATCGCCCTGAAGCCCTCCAACGTGCGCAGCTCCCCTTCTGATATGCCCATGGCGCCTATCCTTTCCCCCTGACTGTCGCTCGATTATAGGGATGGGCCCTTCTCGTTGACAAGAGGAAGGGCCACTCCTAATATGGCTCTAGATAGCCTGCCACGAGGCAGCCGCGGCGGAGAGGAGACATAAGCTGAGCCTCGTCCCCAGGATTGCGACCATCCTCTTCTTCATCAGCATCCCCCTCTTGCTGATCACCACCAATGTGCGCTGGGCCGCCAACGAGGTGCGC
>JALHUG010000210.1 GCA_022866185.1 Dehalococcoidia bacterium | reverse complement strand
TCCCCATCGAGAGCCTGCGACTGCGGGGCCGCCACAACTGGGCCAACGCGGTGGCGGCGGCCGCGGTGGCCAGCGTCTGCGACCTGAGCCGGCAAGCCATCGCCCGAGCAGCGGCCGAATTCCAGGGCCTGCCCCATCGCCTGGAGCTCGTCCAACAGCTCGCCGGCGTCGCCTACTACAACGACAGCATCGCCACCACCCCCGAACGCACCATGGCCGCCCTGCGCTCGTTCAGTCAGCCGCTGATCCTACTTCTGGGCGGGCGCGAGAAGCACCTGCCGCTGGAGGAGCTAGCCGAGGAGGTCTGCCGTCGCTGTCGCGCGGTCATCTTCTTCGGCGAGGCGGGGCCTATGCTGCAAGAGGCAGTGCAGCGGGCGGCTGACCGGCTGTCGGACAACGACCGGCCCGTACTGATGCAGGCAAAGAGCGTGGCCGAGGCGGTGGATACCGCTCACGCCCTGGCTCAGACCGGAGACGTGGTTCTCCTGTCGCCTGCCTGCACCAGCTACGACGCTTATGACAACTTCGAAGGACGAGGAGCCGATTTCCGCCGACTGGTTCTGCACCTAGCTCAGGAGGTGGAGTCATCGCCACGCTAGAGACGGGCCGCCTGCGAGCAGGACCACCCGACTACGTCCTTATCCTAGCCACCGCTGCCCTGCTGGTGGTGGGCCTGCTTGTCGTCTACAGCGCCAGCTTCGCCGTCGGCCACCTGGAGTACGGCGACACCAACTACTTCATCGCTCGCCAGGCGGCCTTCGCCCTGGTGGGGCTGGTGCTGCTCTGGGTGTTCATGCGGCTCGATTACCACCTTCTGCGACCCCTGAGCGTAGGCCTGATGGCCATCGCTCTGATGGGCCTCCTGGCCGTCCTGATGCCGGGCATCGGGATCGAGCGCAACGGCGCCAGCCGATGGCTCGCTCTGGGGCCGTTGCCGCCAATTCAGCCATCGGAGTTCGCCAAGCTGGCCATCATCGTCTACATCTCGGCCTGGCTGGCCAGCCGCAGCCACGGCGACGATATCAAGCACTTCTGGGCGGGCTTCCTGCCCTTCGTCCTGATGGTCGGCCTGGTGGCCAGCCTGGTGATCGTCGAGCCCGACATGGGGACAACCATCATCATCGTCCTCACCACCTGCACCCTCTTCTTCGTGGCGGGGGCACCTTACAGGCACCTGTTGCTGCTCATCCTAGGAGGTGGTCTCATTAGCTGGGCCGTCATTTTCGTGGCCCACTACCGAATGGATCGCATTTTCTCCTTCCTCGACCCTGGGCAGGACCCGGCGGGCTCCGGCTTCCACATACGCCAGTTGCTCATCGCTCTGGGCAGCGGCGGGCCAGCCGGCCTGGGCTGGGGGGCCAGTCGTCAGAAGTTCTTTTACGTGCCCGGCTCCCACACCGACGGCGTCTTCGCCATCATCGGAGAAGAGCTGGGCTTCATAGGTGCCGTGGCCGTCATCGCCCTATTCGCCTTCTTCGTCTATCGAGGCTTACGGACAGCCCTCAATGCACCCGATCCATTCGGCGCCTACCTGGCGGTAGGTATCGTAGGCTGGATCGCCTATCAGACGCTGATAAACATTGGCGGCATCACCCGCTCCATACCTCTCACAGGGATACCCCTACCTTTCATCAGCTACGGCGGGTCGTCCCTGATGGCCGTCCTGGCCGCCGTTGGCGTCCTGCTGAGCGTGTCCCGCTACGGCCGCGATAGGGGC
>JALHUG010000209.1 GCA_022866185.1 Dehalococcoidia bacterium | reverse complement strand
GTGCTGGCTGTCGGCGCGAGCGCGGCGCACCAGGGAGAGGTGGCCTTCGTGGAGGTAGCACATGGTGGGGACGAGGCCGACGCTGCCCGTCATCTGGGCGCGCAGACGGCGCATCTCCGCCACTGTGGTCACGACTTGCATGCTGGCCAATGTCAGCCGCATCCCTGCTGGCCGGCGAGCAGGGATACGGCAAAGGCTGACTAATCCAGGCTGCCCTCGGCTAGACCAAGTGGGTCAACTCGGAGAGGGCTGCCTCGTCCATCATGAAGCTTTCTTTCTCGGTAGGGAATCGGCCCTCCGCCACCTCGGCCAGATACTCCCGAACGGCTCGACCAGCCTCATCGGCCAGGTGAGCGTACTGCTTGGCATGCTTGGGGGCGAAATCGGGGTAGAGGCCGAGCATATCGTGGAGCACCTGCACCTGGCCATCGCAGTGGGGCCCGGCGCCGATGCCGATGGTGGGGATGCTCACCCGCTCGGTGACAAGCCTGGCCAAGACGGCGGGAATCGTCTCCAGGACGATTGCATAGGCGCCCGCCTCCTCCAGTGCCCTGGCGTCGTTGAGCAGCTTGACGGCGGCGGCCGGCGTCTTGCCCTGAACCTTGTACCCGCCGAACTGGTGCAGCGACTGGGGCGTCAGGCCGATGTGGCCCATGACCGGAATACCCGCCTCCACCAGGCGGCGCACGGTCTCGGCAACTGTCCTGCCACCCTCCAGCTTGACGGACTGGGCGCCCGCCTCCTGCATCAGGCGACCGGCGTTGCGCAGGGCATCCTCAGGCCCCGTCTGATAGCTCATGAAGGGCATATCGCCCACCACGTGGGCTCGCTGGCTGCCCCGCACCACTGCCTTGGTGTGGTGGACCATGTCGTCCATGGTCACCGGCAGGGTCGAGTCGTAGCCCAGGACCACCATGCCCAGGCTGTCGCCCACCAGGATGATGGGCACGCCCGCCTCGTCCAGGATCCTGGCGGTGGGATAGTCGTAGGCGGTGAGCATGGCGATCTTCTCGCCCCGCTTCTTCATCGCCTTGAGGTCGTGGATGGATACGCGCTTCATGTCGACCTCCCTACACCACCGCTTCCTGAGGCTGGACAGCGGCGCCGCCCAGTCGCACGATCCTGTTCTCCGCATCGACGTAGACCAGCTTGGGTAGCCAGTGCTGCGACTCCTCCTCGCTGACCGAACTATAGGACAGGACGATGACCAGGTCGCCCTTGTGGACAAGGTGAGCGGCGGCACCGTTGATCGCCACCTCGCCGCCACCCCGCTCACCCTCAATGGCGTAGGTCTCCAGGCGAGCCCCATTGGTTATGTCGAGCACGTGCACCCGCTCGAAGGGCAGGAGGTCCGCCGCCTCCATGAGAATGGGATCTAAGGTAATGCTGCCTTCGTAGTTGAGATCGGCGTCGGTGACATGCGCCCGATGAATCTTGCCTTTGAGCATGATCCTCATGTCGGTCCCCCTCTTCTGGCTCGCCCGGCAAAACAAAAGCCCTCTCGTACTACAACCGAGAGGGCTTCGCAGATAGCCACTGCCCAACTCTATATGCCGTCTCGGTCGGTTGCCCGATCCAAGCGAACTATCGCTTTTCGGATATGGAAGGCGCTTATCGCGCCTTAGCTTACCGCCCTACGGGTCGGTAGCAACCATAATATACACAGTCCACCGCCAAATGGCAATACCCCTTGACGCAATATTTGAAACCAGATTCAATAGAAGCACAGCCTTCGCGCCGCTGCAACTGCGCTCAATGCCTCCCGCTCGCGCTTGGATGTCCCTGCGCCTTTGCTTGGCGTCAACGCTTACGATCTAGAATGACCTCTCGCTCTCTTGGGGTGCTTCTGCTTCTCGGCTCCGTCTGGGGAGCCTCATTCCTGTTCATCAAGGTAGTGGTGGAGGAGACCTCGCCGCTGGCCCTGGTGGAAGGGCGAATCGTCTTTGGCGCCCTGGCTATCGTCGCCGTCACGACCTTCAGCCGTCGCTCAGCCAGGACGTCTCCCCGCCTGTGGGCAATGGCAGCGGGGCTGGCTGTGCTGAACAACATCATCCCCTTCCTTCTCATATCCTGGGGCGAGACCCACATCGAAAGCGGCAGAGCGGCCGTCCTCAACTCCACCGTTCCGCTGTTCACAGCCCTCATTGCCGGCCTCATCTTGGTGGACGAACGGTTGACCTGGCTCCGGCTTTCCGGCCTCCTCCTGGGCTTCCTGGGAGTGGCCATCCTGGCCGGCGGCGATAGCGCGGATATCACCCGTTCCAACGTTCTGGGGCAGATGGCGGTAGTCGGCGCAGCAGTCTGCTATGGTGCCAGCGCCGTCTATGCCCGACTACTCCTCCACTCCGAAGATCACCTCATTCTGACCAGGCTTCAGCTAGTGACTGGAGCCCTCATCCTGACGCCAGTCCTCTTCGCTGTAGAGGGAGTCCCCGACTACAACCTTAGCCTGGAGGCTTGGCTATCTCTCATCACTCTGGGGGTACTGGGGACTGGCCTGGCCTACGGCGCCTTCTTCTGGCTTCTGGACACGATAGGCAGCGTCAGAGCGTCTTTGGTGACCTATATCATCCCCATCGTGGGGCTGTTCCTCGGTTGGGCCATCCTGGACGAGTCGATCGGCATCAACACCATCTTCGGGTGTGGGCTGATCATCCTGGGGGTAACAACCGTGATGCAGCGCGACTGAACGCCGCCGGCTAGCGCTGCCACTCTGCCAGGGAAGGCACGCCCGCCAGCCCTCGCGCCTCCGTCACCGCCCGCACGATGGCTCGCTCCACCGCCCGGGCGGCCAGCGCCCCGAGCGCAGTGAGATCGGCCGCCGCCTCTGTGGCCCCTGTGGCCAGCGCGAAGAAAGCGTCGCCGTCCACAAGCGTGTGAGCAGGGCGAACGGCCCGCGCCAGGCCATCGTGGGCCATCACCGCCAAGCGATAGGCCTGCACCCTGTTCAGGCGCGCGTTGGTGGCCACCACGCCGATGATGCTGTTGGTGAAGCCGCCCGCCAGGGCCGAGGCAGGCCGCCGCCGCAGGATGTCCAGGGTGCTCAGGAAGCCGCCCTTCTCGTCCCGGGGGCCGGCCAGGATGCGGCCGCTATCGGGGTCAACCACCTCGCCGAGGCAGCTCACCGCCACCAGCGCCCCGACGATGATATCGCCCACCGCCCCCTCGCTGGCGGTGCCGATGCCACCTTTGACTGCTCGCTCCATGCCCAGGACCTTGCCCACAGTGGCACCGCTACCCGCGCCCACGCTCCCCTGGGAGATTCGACCGCCCTTGGCCGCCTGGCAGGCGGCGTAGCCAGCGGCGGCATCGGGGCGCACGTCCGAGCGGCCGATGGACAGGTCGTAGAGCACAGCTCCCACTACAATGGGAACCAGCCCGCCGGGGGTGGGGAAGCCAACGCCCTGCTCCTCCAGGTAGCGCATCACGCCGGCAGCGGCGTCCAGGCCGAACGCGCTGCCTCCACTGAGGAGGACGGCATGGACGCGCTCCACCAGGTTGCCGGGGCGCAAGAGGTCAGTCTCGCGGGTGCCAGGGGCGCCGCCGCGCACATCGACAGCAGCGACGGCGCCCCCCTCGCAGAGTACGACGGTGCAGCCGGTGGCCGCCCGCCGATCGGTCCAGTGGCCGACGCTTAGGCCGGGGATGGCGGTAATAGCGTCAGGCGACACTGGTGCCTACTAGAAGCCATTTCAAAATTCTATCCACACCGCCCCGTAAACGGGGCGGCATCCATGCCCCCGCCTTAAGGCGTTCAACTATTTAAATTCACCTCTGCGGGATAAATCCCGCAGCTTCCCCAAAGCTGAGGGTTTCTCCGCCAGAGGCGGAGTCCGCAAAGCGGACAACCCTCAGGGGTATTCTTGTTTTCTTGATCACCTTAAGGCGGGGGTGGCAAGCCGTTTTTGAAGGTGCTTGCTAGTACTTCTCCCGCTCAAAGGCCAGGGACATGCCCATGCCGCCGCCTATGCACAACGTCGCCAGGCCCCAGCGGGCATCACGCCGCTCCATCTCGTAGGCCATGGTGCCCACCATGCGGGCGCCGGTGGCCCCCAGGGGGTGGCCAAAAGCGATGGCGCCGCCGTTGACATTCAGCCGCTTGTCCCATTCGTTCGAGCCCAACTCGCGCATAACCGCCACAACCTGGCAGGCGAATGCCTCATTGATCTCGATGAGGTCGAACTTGTCCAGGGTCATGCCCATGCGCTTGAGCAGCTTCTGGGTGGCAGGCAGTGGGCCGATGCCCATGATCTCGGGGTCGGTGCCAATGGTAGCGGCACCACGGAAGGTGAGCAGTGGCTTGAGGCCCAACTGCTTGGCCTTGTCCTTGGACATCAGCAGCGTCATGGTGGCACCCTCGGTGCGAGGGCAGGAGTTGCCGGCCGTCACCCGGCCGTCCTCCTTGTAGGCTCCCTTCAGCGTGGCCAGCTTCTCCAGCGTGCTCTCGCGCCGGGGGCCCTGGTCCTTGTCGATGGTCACAGTGTGACCATCGAGGTACTCGATGGTGAGGGGGATGATCTCCCGGTCGAACCTGCCCGCGTCCTGAGCAGCCACCGCCCTCTCCTGGCTTGCCTGGGCGAACTTGTCGGAGTCCTCGCGCGAGATGTTGTAAACCTCGCTTAGCTTCTCCGCCGTCTGGCCCATGTTCATGATCCAGGGCGCCTTGACGTTGAACCACTGGGGCAGTAGCTTGGCCTGCTTGTCCGGGTACATCTGCCAGTTTTCCCGCCTCATGAACTCCGCCAGGACCTGGGGGTTGTCCGCGGACAGCGCATCGCCACCAGGCGGTATGGGACCAACGCGGTCCATGGTCTCCACCCCACCGGCCAGGACAACGTCCGACATGTTGCACATGATAGCGTGAGCCCCCATCGCTATCGTCTGCAGAGAAGAAGCGCACTGCTTGTTCAGGTCGGTGGCGGAGATGGTGTCGGGGAAGCCCGCCTCGAACACGTGCATACGAGATCGGGTCAGGATACCGGCCAGTTGGGCCGAGCCAAGCACGATCTCGTCTATCAAGTTCGGATCCAGCTTGGTCCGCTGGACTATGGCCTTCATCAAGGGCACCACAAAGTCCACGTGGGTGATGTCCTTCAAGACCCCTCTTGCCCCCGCCCTCCCAAAGGGCGTGCGCACAGCATCAACAAGGACCGCCTCTGTCATTCTCTTCCTCCTTTCAGCGGCCTACCACGCTTGATTCACCGCTGACAACGCGGGCAGAAGTGAGTGCTCCGCCCGCTCACCTTGATACGCTCGATGGGCGTGCCGCAACCGTAGCAGGGCTCGCCCGTCCGTCGATAGACCTTCACATGTCGCTGGTGCTGGCCTTCCCGACCCTCAGCATCCACGTAGTCGCGGAAGCTGCTGCCGCGATGGCCCATAGCCTCCAGCAGAACCTCCCTGATAGCCTCCCCCAACCGCCTCAGCTCACCGACTGCCAGGCTCTTGGCCAACCGGCGGGGGTGGATGCCCGCCAGAAAGAGCGCCTCCTCCGAGTAGATGTTGCCCAAGCCGGCCAGCGCTCGCTGGTCCATCAGCACTGCCTTTATGCTAGCTGATCTGCCCTCAATGAGCGAGCGCAGGGTCTGCGGGGTCACGCCCTCCAGAGCATCGGGCCCCAGCTTGCCCACGATCGCCTCCGGTTCCTCCACCAGCCACACGCTGCCCAGCTTGCGTACGTCAGTGTACCGCAGTTCGCTGCTATCATCCAGAGAAAAGCAAATCCGGAGATAGGGATCATCTGGTGCGTCCTTGGGTCGATGGAGGATGGCGCCCGTCATGCGAAGGTGGACGATGAGATAGCGACCGTCGGAGAGGCGAAACAGGAGGTATTTGCCCCGGCGGGAGACATCCTCGATGCGCCGCCCAGGCAGGGTTCGGGCAAACTCGGCCGGCGATGGCCAGCGGACGATACGCTCCGCCCCCGGCAACACGCGGACGCGGCTGAAGGCTCGCCCCACCACCCGCGAGAGGAGATCGCGGCGTATTGTCTCCACTTCGGGTAGCTCGGGCACCTCTGCCCCCTCCGTGCGTGCGGCGGACGCTCTCGCGTTCACCGCCGCCTGGCCAGCTGTCGTTCACGGCCAGCCCAGCGCCACCAACAATCACCCGACGGCCTGGCCACGGCCAGGGCCGTCGGGTGGTGCTGTCAACTATGCGCTGTGCAGGCTCGATATTGGCGCTGAGCCCTAGCTTATCGTAAAGTGCAGGCTCGTCAGGTACTCGTAACCGTCTCCACTATCCACTGATATATCGACCGTATACTCTCCATGGATATCGGCCCAGTCCCAGCCAGCGATTGGGTACCAGAACCAGAATGCCGCCTCCCATTCTCCAGGCTCGGGTGGCCCGTCCAGACAATACTCCTCGAAGTCATAGAGCGAATCATCGGGGAGATACCAGTCCACTTGAACGCACAGCTCAGGCACCGTGATGTGCTCGAAGTACATCCAGACGTACACGTAGGGATCCGTTTCGTCGAAGTCATCTGTCTCGCCGATGGGCTCCTCTGACCATTCGTCAACATTCAGAGCTGTTAGGGCCTCAACGAGCTCGAAGTCCTCTGCCGTCGGCGTCGCCGTTGGCGTGGGGCTGTGCGTTGGCGTCGGCGAGGGCGTGGGGCCATGCGTCGGCGTCGGAGCCTGCGTTGGAGTCGGTCCTGGCGCGGGCGCGCCGCCGATCGACATGGAGCAGCTCACCGGCGCCGTGACCAGTATGAAGAAGGCATCGTACTGGTCAAGGCTCGTCATGGTGGAGCCATCGAGCAGCGTCGGGAAGTACCCCTGGAAGCCGCTGGCCGTGTAACGGTAGGCCGCCGCGTACTTGCCCGCGGCGCAGGCGAAGGCCTGCGCCGGCGATGTGCCGTCGGCGCCCGTCCAGCCCGCATTCTGCCAGCCCACCGCCCACTCCAACGTCCGGCTCGCCCCCGGCGCCGCTTCGACGGGCATGTCGCAGGTGACGGACTGCGTGATAAGGATGAGGAAAGCATCGTACTGGGCGAGGCTCGTCATGGTGGAGCTGCCGGGCAGCGCTGGGAAGTAGCCCTGCCAGCCGCCAGCCGTATAGCGGTAGGCCACCGCGTACTTGCCCTCGGCGCAGGTGAAGGCCTCCTCCGGCGTGCTGGCGCCCCCCGTCCACACGGCGTTGTGCCAGCCCGGCCCCCACTCCAGCGTGCGCGTTCCTGCCGCCGCTGGCACCAGTTGAATGTTCAGGTTGGTGACGGGCGGTGGAATGACCACGGACGCGCTGGTCTGAGTAGCGTAGCCCTCCTTCTCTACCACCACGCGGTAGGTGCCCGCCGCCACATCCCAGCCGTAGTGGCCGTCGCCGTCGGTGAGCTGTGGGTTGACCTGAGGCTTTATCTTAGGCGAAGGTGGATCGCCGGCGGTCTCGTAGGGATTAGCGTCTGCCCAGGTGCTACCGTCCAACCTCTGCAGCGTCACTGTGGCCCCGGGAATCGCGGCGCTGGTGACGGCGTCGGTCACGAAGCCGCTGGGGTCGATGAGGGTGAGGCTGCCGATGGTGACGGTGATGATGGTGCCACCGCAGTTGATACGTAGCGTCAACGTGAACGTATCGCCTTCGGTCCCGGGCGGCGTGGGGAAGGTGACCTCCCAGATGGTGCCGCCGTCCTTGGTCATCGCGTAGGTCTGCAAGTAGCTGTCAGGGCCAGAGACGATGAGATCGGCACCAGTGGGGTCTTTGCCGTCAGGACAGACGATGGGCACCGCGATTGTGTTGTTGCCGGTACTGGGGCGACCGGCCAAGAAGATCGTCTGCGTCTGGGAGCTCTGGCTTGGCGAAAAGCCGTTCACCTTGATCCCCGAGTAGTCAATCACCCCCGAAGCCAGCGCTTCCTCCGCTGAGTCGATGTAGACCCAGAAGGCGTAGCGCTGGTCGATCGTTCCCCGAGCACTGAAGGAGACGCGGACCGATTGCCCCTGATAGCCCGATGTGTTTATCTGCACGATCCGCCAACCAGAGGTCTTGCGCGATATGTCATCCTCCAGACCCCAGGCCTGGGTCTGGTCGGTGCCAATGACGGTATCCGTGTCAGTTAGGCGGACCTCCCAGCTAAACTCATCGTATCCCGTGTAGTCGTAGGTCCAGATGTTGTAGGCGAAGCGAAGGGCATTTTCGGTGATGGTGAAGTCCTGGTACAGCTCGTTGGGCCCCATGGGCTGGGACTCGTCCGCCGACGGCTCCGACTCGCCCAGCCGGGCCATGTAGTTGCCCTCCAGAGGGCTCGCCACAACACCAGAGGCGATGGTGTCATTGCCCACCACCGTCACACTTTCGCTGACCGTTCCAGTGCTCCAACCGTTCAGATTCCCCGTCTCAAAGCCCCGATTGGTGACGGCGGCCGAGGCCAGGTGGCTGCCGACGCCCGACACGGCGAACCACAGGGCCAAAGCAGAGAGAAACAAGAGCGGCAGCAAGCGAGCCCACGACCTCAGCGCCCCGCCTGCGCCGTCATCCCTGATCTTGCGCAGCCGGGCGCGCAGGAGAGAAGACGCCCGTTCTGGCTTCAGATTACCCATATTTGCCTCCTATTACGCTGCGGGCCAGGAACCAGAGCTTCCAAGCCCGCGACAATCGACGAACAAAGGATAACGTGCGGGGGTGGTCGTTGGTTAACCTACTCCATCTCCCCCCAATTCACGCCAACCTTGATGTCCACCTTCAGGGGGACCTTCATCTCCAGCGGGCGCGGCATGATATCCAGCACCAGCCCCCGCACAGCCTCGAGCTCCCCGGCCGGGCACTCGAAGATCAGCTCGTCGTGCACCTGGAGGATCATGCGGCTGGCCAGCCGGCGGGCCTGCATCTCGGCGTCGATGCGGTTCATGGCGATCTTGATGATATCGGCGGCGGTGCCCTGCACCGGCATGTTTATCGCCGCCCGCTCGGCGGCCTGGCGGACGTTGACGTTGGGCGAGTTAATCTCGGGGATGTAGCGGCGCCGGCCCAGGAGCGTTTCGGCGTAGCCACGCTCGCGCGTGCGCTGCACCGTCGCCTCGCTGTACTTGCGGATGCCCGGGTACTTGGCGAAGTAGGTCTTGATGAACTCCGCCGCCTCATCCCGCGAGATGCCCTCCCGCTGGGACAGCCCGAACTCGGTGAGGCCATAGAGCACGCCGAAGTTGAACACCTTGGCCCGCCGCCGCATCTCCGGCGTCACCTCAGACAGTGGGGCGCCGAACACCTGGGAGGCGGTGGCAGAGTGGATGTCCTCGTCCCGCTCGAAGGCGCCGACCAGCCCAGGGTCCCCGGTGATGTGGGCCATGATCCGCAGCTCGATCTGCGAGTAGTCAGCCGAGAGAAGCAGGGGGTCGGGCCCGACGTCGCCGGCCACGAAGGCCCGCCGCACCTGGCCGCCCAGCTCCGTGCGCACGGGGATGTTTTGAAGATTAGGATTGCTGGAGGAGAGGCGGCCGGTAGCGGTCGCCGTCTGGTTGAAGTCGGTGTGGAGGCGGCCTGTGCGGGGGTTGATAAGGCCGGGCAGGGAATCGACGTAGGTGGACCTGAGCTTGGTGAGCTCTCGGTATTGGTGGACCTGGTCGATGACGGGGTGAAGCCCGCGCATACCCTCCAGGGACTGGGCGTCGGTGGAGTGGCCCAGCTTGGTCTTGCGCGTCTTGGGCAGCCCCAGTTGCTCGAACAGCACCTGGCCGAGCTGCTGAGGCGAGCCGATGTTGAAGCGGTGGCCCACTGCTCCACAGATCTCCTCCTCGACTCTGGCGATCTCGCCGGTCAGCGTCTGAGACATCTCCCGCAGCACCGCCGCGTCCAGGGCCACCCCCGCCATCTCCATG
>JALHUG010000208.1 GCA_022866185.1 Dehalococcoidia bacterium | reverse complement strand
GAAGCCTTGAGCCTTGGCCTGGCCCTTGCGGCTCATCTCCTGGCGGCGGTCGGGGTCGTTCAGGAGCTCGAGGAGGGCGTCAGCCAGGGCGCCCGTGTCGCGGCGAGGCACCAGCAGCCCCTCGGCCTGGTGGCCGACCACATAGGCGAATCCCTCGATGTCAGAGGCGATCACGGGCGCAGCAGCGGCCATCGCCTCCAGGAGGATGATGCCGAAGCTCTCGTTGCCGGTGTTGGGGGCGCAGAAGACATCGGCTGTCTTGTAGTAGCGGGGCAGGTCCTCATCCGACGCGTAGCCGGTGAAGATCACGTCCTCCTGCCTCTCCCTCCGCACGAACCCTTCGCACGCCTGCCGCATGCCTCCGTCCGGCCCGACGATGAGCAGGCGGGTATCGGGCATCCTGGCCTTGACCTGAGCATAGGCTTGTAGCAGGTAGGGGAGCCCCTTGCGCTTCTCCAGGCGCCCCACGAAAAGGATGTTCAGCTTGCCGTCTTTGTACTGGGCAAAGGGAGGGGCAGGGGCGGCGAAACGGTCGTAGTTGACGCCGTTGGGGATGATTTCGTAGTCGTCGGGGAAGTACTGGCTGATCAAGCGCAGGGCAGCGGGCGACACGGCGATCTTGCCCCGGATCTTGTGCCACCAGATGCTTATCGCTGGGCGAAAGTAGGCGTACCAGCTCCGGCCTTCGTCCTTGGCGGCGTGAAAGGTGGCAACGGTTGTCACCTTGGAGCGGCGGAGGACCTGGAAGGGCAGCAGTGGCACGAAGGGCTCGTGCAGGTGAACGATATCAAAGCTCTCGCTGGCCAGCGCCCGCTCCACCTTGGGCCCCAGGGTCAGGGAGAGGGTGATGCGGGCCACCGAGCCGCCAGCGGGCAGGCCGATGGGGTGCTCGCCGATGACGATGAGGTCATCGCGGTCTAGGCCATTCTTGCGGGAGGCAGGGGCAATGATACGGACGTCATGGCCCAGGCGGACGTAGTGGTCGGCCAGATGGCAGATGTGGTTGTTCACCCCGCTGGGGACGGCGAAATCATACGGCGAGACTAGTGCTATCTTCATGGGAGGAATGGGAAGATGCGTTTGGCAAAGCTCTTGGCCGTGGGCCCCCAGCCCAGGGTGCGGGGGGTAACGGTGAGGCCTCGCCACATCTGGCGCGCTAACTGGCCGGGGCCAATCTCCCGGAGGCTGGGGTGGCAGCCGCTGGCGGCTTTGCTCTGCTTGCCCAGGATGGCCTGGCGCAAATCCTCGGCGGTGGAGCCGGGGAAGAGGGTGTAGGCGCTGCCTACTGCCGCCAGGAAGTGGGCGTCGCTGCCTCCCACCTCCGCCAGGTGGTATCGCTCCTGATTCAGCCTGATGGCCTTCTTTACGTTCATGCGAGCGGCGAAGGTTCCGTTGCCTAGCTCTATGCCATCGAAGTATACGCCATCGCCGCCCGTCCTCATAATGCGCTCGATGGTGCGCTGGCTGAGGCTGCGGGTCAGCCAGGCCAGAGGGTGAGGGATTACGCAGAGGCCGCCCTGACTGTGCACGGCCGCCAGCACCTCAACCACCGGCCGAAGGGCGGGCGGAGGCTCCTGTACGTACAGGGCCAGGAGGTGGCCCTCGAGAGCCGTGACCTCTACCCCCGCCACCACCTCGAAGCTATAGCGCCCCTTGGCCCAGAGTTCGCGCGTGGCATAGGCCCCCCCGATGTTGTCGTGATCGGTGATGGCGATGACATCGAGGTCGGTCTTCTCCTCCACATAATCCAGGAGCTCTTGGACCTCGGCCATGCCGTCGCCTATCGCGGTGTGGATATGGAGGTCGGCCTTGCCCAGGTCACCACTGCGGCTCATGGCTCTCTGTCCTCCTCCGCATCCCATACCTTCTCCAGGACGGTCCATTGACCGGGGTCGCTCCGGAGGTGAGCCTCGAACCGCTCCAGGAGGCGCCGCACGTTCGTCTTGAGGTCGGCCTGGGGGTCGCTGTTGTTGACCAGCTCCAGAGGCGGCTCCACGAAGGCCTCGCAGGCGTCGCCGTTCCTGCGATGTACGAAGATGGGGATGAGGGGGACGCCGGTGCGCATGGCTAGCTCCACTACCCCCACCGGTACGCTGGCCGGCGTGCCACAGAAGGGCACACGGATGCTCCTCCCCTCGATATCGCGGTCGCACATGAGGCCCACCATGCCCCCTGCCTTGATCGAGCGCAGGATGGTCTTGATGCTGCCGATGCTCACTGGCAGGAAGGTATGGCCCTTGCTGGCCCGCAGGCCGTCGAGGAGGTGGGAGAGGGCCGGTGGCTGGAGGGGCTCGGTGAGCACTGTCGCCGTGACTCCTTTGGCCACCAGGCCCTGGATGGCCAGCTCGACGCTGCCAAAGTGGCCGCTGGTGAGGATCACCCCCTTGCCGTTGGTGATCGCTGGCAGCAGATTCTCCTCGAATCCGTGGTAGATCAGCTTCCGGCCTAGGAAAGTGTGCAAGTTCAGGTAGGGCAGGTGGATGACGTCAGCATAGGACTTGGCCCAGTTGCCAAAGACCTGGCGGGTCGCCCTGCGCAGCTTTTTCTTGGGCGTGTTCGGCCCCATAACATGGCGCATGTTGTCCCACACGTTCCGGCGGAGGCGCCAGGCGAAGAGGTAGAACAGGAGCGCTGCCACTTCGGCCAGGAGATAGAGGACGCGAGTGGGCAGCCGCCCCAGTAGACGGACACAGGCTAGGAGCAAGAAATACTTCCACATCAGGGCGAGCAGGCGCGGCCGGCACTGCCGGGGGCTATTCTTGCGGCCCCGGCTTCGGCGGGGGCTCGCTTATCTCTTTCTTGGACTGGTCTTGGATGAACTCTTCCACCATCCGGCGGGCTTCGTCATCGGTGAACTGCTTGGGAGGCGACTTCATGAAGTAGGCGGATGGTCCTTCCAGGGCGCCAGCGAGACCCCTATCGAGGGCCAGCTTGCAGCAGCGGATGGCATCGATCACCACCCCCGCTGAGTTGGGGCTGTCCCAAACCTCCAGCTTCACTTCCACGTTTAGGGGCACGTTCCCGAAGGTTGTTCCCTCCATGCGGATGTGGCAGAACTTGCGGTCGAGCAGCCATGGCACGTAGTCGCTGGGGCCCACGTGGATGTCGGCCTCGGGCAGCTCGTAGTCTAGCTGGGAGGCGACAGCGTTGGTCTTGGAGATCTTCTTGGACATTAGCCTTTCCCGCTCCAGCATGTTCAGGAAGTCGGTGTTGCCGCCGAAGTTGAGCTGGTAGGTGCGGTCGAGGCGCACGCCGCGGTCGCGGAACAGGCGGGTGAGGACGCGGTGGACACTGGTGGCGCCCACCTGGGACTTGATGTCGTCGCCGATGAGGGGAAGGCCGCGCTCCTTGAATCGCCGCTGCCAGTAGGCCTCACGGGCGATGAACACAGGGATGCAGTTGACGAAGGCGCAGCCCGCCGTCAGCACCTGCT
>JALHUG010000207.1 GCA_022866185.1 Dehalococcoidia bacterium | reverse complement strand
ATGGTGAGCTTGTCGAACCAGGAGCGGAGTGGTTAGCATCCCTCCCATGACGCTCGACGCCGCCCTCGCTGGCCGCCGATCCGTGCGCCAGTTCAGCGCGCGGCCGGTGGAGCGAACGCTGGTGGAGGAGGTCATCGCTGCGGCCTGCCTGGCCCCCGCCCCCCACCACAGCCACCCCTGGCGCTTCGTCATCGTCTCCGCCGAGGCCAGGGCCAGCCTGGCGGAGGCCATGGGCGAGCGCTGGCGGCAGGACCTCGAGCGCGACGGCGTCGCAGAGGCGCGCATCCGCCGGCTGTTGAGCCGCTCGCGGGCTCGCCTGGCAGCCGCGCCCGTCCTCATCCTGGCCGGCGTCGCGGGTCAGGCCCAGCGTGCCTGGCCCGACCAGCGACGGCAGCGCGCGGAAGACGTCATGTTTGGCCAGAGCACGGGCGCCGCGCTGGAGAACCTGATGCTGGCGGCGCACGCCTGCGGCCTGGGCAGCCACTGGCTCTCGGCGCCCCTGTTCTGCCCGGAGGCCGTTCGCCTGGCCCTCGACCTGCCCGCCGATTTCCAGCCGCAGGCCCTCATAGCGCTCGGCTACCCCAAGGAGGGCCTCCGCCTGCCGCCACGCCCGCCGCTGGCAGTCGACGAGCACATCGTCGAGCGGTAGGCGCGCACCCAACCCCAGCCTGATGGTCATTGACTGTTTAGATTCATCTCTGAGGGTTGAAACCCTCAGCTTGCAGGGAAGCTGCGGATTTCAATCCGCGGGGAGACTCCATCCTCCTGATGCCCTTTAGGCGGGGGTCGAGAATCAAGCCACCGACGGCCAACCGCCCCCTAGCACTGGCGTTCGCAGCGGCAACGAGGGATAATAGGGGCGAGATGCCTACCAAGAAGGGCAAGGGCAAAGCCTCGGATATGTTCGCCGCCCAGGCGCGCGCCCGCACCCAGCGCGAGGCCCCGCTGGCCGCCCGCATGCGCCCTCGAACCTTCGACGAGTTCTTGGGCCAGGAGCACCTGGTGGGCGAGGGCCGCATGCTGCGCAAGAGCATCGAGAGCGACCAGATGCCCTCGATGGTCTTCTGGGGGCCACCGGGCAGCGGCAAGACCACCCTCGCGCGCATCGTCGCCAGCCTCACGCAGTCCCACTTCTCCCCCATCTCGGCGGTCACCGCCGGCGTGGCCGACCTGCGCCAGATCGTGGACGAGGCCCAGGAGCGGCGCGGCATGCACGGCCAGCGCACCATCCTGTTCATCGACGAGATCCATCGCTTCAACAAGGCCCAGCAGGACGTGGTCTTGCCTTATGTCGAGGACGGTGTGGTCACCCTCATCGGCGCCACCACCGAGAACCCGTCGTTCGAGGTCATCTCGCCGCTCCTCTCCCGCTGCCGCGTCTATACCCTCAGCCCCCTGTCACCGGAGGAGATCGAGGTCGTCCTGCGGCGGGCGATGGCGGACGGCGAGCGCGGCCTGGCCCGCCTGAACCTGGCGGTGGATGACGACGCCCTCGCCGGCCTGGCCCAGGCCTCCGGCGGCGACGCCCGTGTCGCCCTCACCGCCCTCGAGCTGGCCGCCGCCACCGTCCAGCCCGACGAGCGCGGCGCGCGCCGCATCGGGCTGTCCGACTTCGAGGAGGCCCTCCAGCAGCGCACGTCCGTCTACGACAAGGCCGGCGACTACCACTACGACACCATCTCCGCCTTCATCAAGTCGATGCGCGGCTCCGACCCCGACGCCGCCCTCTACTGGCTGGCGCGCATGATCGAGGCCGGCGAGGACCCGCTGTTCATCGCCCGCCGCATGGTCATCCTGGCGGCCGAGGACGTGGGCCTGGCCGACCCCCAGGCGCTGGTGGTGGCGATGGCCGCGCAGCAGGCGGTGCACTTCGTGGGCATGCCCGAGGGCTACCTGCCCCTGGCCGAGGCGGTTATCTACCTGGCCTCGGCGCCCAAGAGCAACTCTGCCCTCGCCGCCTACGAGAAGGCCCGCAAGGACGTGCGGGAGACGCGCAACGAGCCGGTGCCCCTGCACCTGCGCAACCCGGTGACCGACCTGATGAAGGAGATGGGCTACGGCAAGGACTACAAGTACGCCCACCACTACCCCGAGCACTACGTGCCGCAGCAGTTCCTGCCCGACAAGCTGCGCGGCCGCCGCTACTACGAGCCCTCCGACCAGGGCTTCGAGCGCACGATCCGCGAGCGGCTGCGGCGGGTGCGGGGGGAAGGGGAAAAGCGAGAATAGGCCGCCGCGGGCCGTCCTAACTACGGGACAAGGTGCACAACAGCCAGTGCGTTCGGGGGCGCTTGCGTCGCTACCTGTTTGAAATGCGAATCCGCCGTCACAAACGATGCAGCGTGCGTCTCAGCGAGAGCCAGGTGCGCAGCGTCCGCTGTCGTCAACTTGTAGTCTCGCATGTACCGAGGCGTCAGGTCGCACACCGACAGGAAGTCCGCGTCAGTCTTGGGCACGACTTCAACCGCGACGCCAGCGTCCGACCAGTCGCGGAGCATCAAGCCAATCGCTTGCATCCGGGGGCCATACTTCTGGAAGATCTGCTCACGCCATCTGTTATAGATGGTTTGGGTGAAACTCGCGTTCGACGGCTGGTTGTACAACTCACAATAGGAGATGTTAGCCAGCGCCCAAAGGGCTTCCTGCACAGCCAGCAGGGAAACCAGAATGCGTGCTTGACTCGCGAGCAGTTCGCCTATAAGCTGGGCGGCCTTCGTGTAGAGTGCGTGTCGCCTAACCGTAGCGCCCACAAGTACGTTTGCGTCCAGATACACCGGGGAATCAATAGCAGCTCCCTTTGCCCAAGCCGTGTACCGCATCGCGCTCAGATAGGACGACTACCTGACCTCCGGTATCGCGCTTATCTCGTCCACATCCAGGTCTGGACGCCCGGGAATCGACCCAATGTGACGGACGAACACCTTGAATATGGCGGGGGTCATGCGGCTTCTGAGCCCCTGCAGATCGATCCCGCCGTATCGCTCCTCGAATTCGTCGGCGCGGACCATGATCCCAGGTGCCACGACGACGGCTCCCAGCCAGCCTCTGCGCTCAGGCTGTGGTTTGAATTCCTCCGGCTGTGGGAAACCTGATCGCTCAAGGCTCCCTCTTAGGGCATCATTGAAACGCCGCCCCAGATCAGAGAGTCGCTCTCCACTTTCCGGCCGAACAGTTATGGACGGCCGCGCTCCCCCTTGCCTCACGTCAGAGTCGTAGGGCTCTGAGGACACTCCGATTCTTGGCCGACCCAGGGTCAGAGTTGACATACTATCTTCCCTCTCCTCGCAAGGAACTCACGATGGCTTCGGCCTGGCTAACCTGCCACGCGAGCGCGCCTTGCAGAAACTCCCGAAGAGACCCGACTTCGTACGGAGCCCCCCTTTTGGACACGTAGCCTAGACCGATAAAAAGGAACGTATCCGGGATGCCTTCCTCCGGCCACTGGAGATACTCGCGACGCAACTGCTCAGCCTCCATTGGGCCAATCTGGATGTGCTTAACGATTCCGCCTTCGTGTTCGTCGAACACCAGCCCAATGTCGGTCGCAGAGTCTACTATCGCGTTCGACCGAAGAAAACGCTCCTTGAGGAAGACAACCAGTTCATGGAACGGCAGCGGGTAGGGCTCAATGAACACCGAGTCGTGACGCATTTGTTCCATTGGCGGGAACTTCGAAGCGTCGTTCAAACGCCCGATCACCTCGAGAGCCTGCGCCACGCTTTGATCGGCTGATGTCGGCGATTCCTGCTCTAGGATCAGGGCACGGACGAGTAGAACTACCCGTTGTCGTTTCTCTGGCTGGTCTAGCACTAGAGGGTCTGGCCGGAGTTCCACCTTTGGGTTCCCGCCTGCCACGCGCATTATCTCCCGCATTTCCAACCACGGACGGGCTGCCTCGGCGAAATCCAACCGTACGGCGGTCTTGATCAGATCCACTGGGCCTTGCCTCTCCCAAAGGTCGCGTCGGTCGCTGCTTCAAGAAGGCGCACCGCGCAGTACCTAATTTACCACACGTGCCCCTACTTCGGAAACCCCTGGAGCCGGTGGGCTGGGGCGCCCGCCTCCTCACCGCTATCGAGGCCATGCTCGGCATCGGCCTCTTCGCCCTGTTCGTCTTCACCCTCGGCAACCGCATGCGGCGCTCGTAGGCTAGCGCGCCCCTACCCCTCGCCCTCCCCCTTGGGTAGCTCCATGCCGCAGTGGGGGCAGTAGCGGGCGCCCAGGGGCGGCAGGGGGCAGCCGCAGACCGGGCAGGCCGTCGCCAGGCGGGTGCCGCACACGGCGCAGTACTGCCAGTGCTGGGGGTTCTCCGCCTGGCAGGCCTGGCACTCCACCACGAACCGCTCCAGAACCTCCAGCCTCTCCAGGAACTCCTTCTCCGTCGGCCCCCGCTCTCGCCGCTTTCGCCGCGGCCTTCCTTCGGGAACTTTCGACACCCTTGCCTCACCCCCCTCCTTCAGTCGTCCATCAGCCACCGCTGGCGGCCAGATGGTCGAGGAAGCCCTTGATGATGCGAGCGGTGGCCCCCCAGATGCGATGGTCGCCGTACTGATAAGACAGGATGGGCCACCAGCGGTCGCCCAGGCGCCCCACGTCCTGCTCCAGATTGCGCTCGTCCATCAGGTGGGGCAAGGGCACCTCCACCAGCTCCGCCACCTCGAGAGCATTCAGGGCGAAGGGATACGACGGCATGGGCAAAAGGCCCACGAAGGGGCTCACCGCAAAGCCGGTGATGGTGATTATGTCGTCCAAGCGGCCCAGTATCTGCACGTCCTCCGGCCGAACGCCGATCTCCTCCTCCGTCTCGCGCAGGGCGGTGGTGAGCAGGTCGCCGTCCTCGGGGTCGAAGGCGCCGCCGGGGAAGGAGATCTCCCCCTTGTGGTGCTCCACGTCCTCGGTGCGCCTGGTCAGGACAATGTAGGGCTCGCCCGCCCTCTCGTAGATGAGGATAAGGACCGCCGCGGGGGTCGTTTCATTCTGGGAAAGGCGGCGCGGCCGGTAGTCGGCCAAGAAGCCGCGTATCTGCTGAAGCAGGCCAACCCCGCCCGCCATCGTCCCTGAGCCTCCGACAGCATGATAGCGCATCGGCGGCCCCTGGGCCAGCCGTGTGGTGTCTCAGGACATGTGAGAGAT
>JALHUG010000206.1 GCA_022866185.1 Dehalococcoidia bacterium | reverse complement strand
GGGGAGAGGCGTGGAGCAGCTAGACAGGGTTCACAGTCCTTACGGCCTGGAGCACCATGGCATCAGGAACGTTGGCAACGTATGGTGGAACCTCTCGACGCCTGTCCTGTACGAGGAGACTGTGCGGCGTCGGGAGGCGGTTATCACCCATCTTGGGCCTTTGGCGGTGCGCACCGGTCAGTATACCGGCCGCTCGCCTCAGGACAAATTCATAGTGCGTGAACCGTCCAGCGAGGACATGATCTGGTGGGGCGCATACAACCGCGGCATCGAACCGGCCCAGTTCGAGATTCTGCGTAACCGCCTGCTGGCCTATCTCCAGGGCAAGGACCTGTTCATACAGGACTGCTTTGTGGGGGCCGATCGGGAGTACCGCATCCCCATTCGGGTAATCACAGAGGCCGCCTGGCACAACCTCTTCGCCCGCAATATGTTCATCCATGCCACCACTGAGGAGCTGGCCCAGCACGTGCCCGCCTTCACCGTCATCCAGGCGCCTCAGTTCCACGCCGTACCGGAGCTGGACGGCACCAACTCGGAAGCGTTCATAGTGGTCAACTTCAGCCAGGGCCTGGTGCTGGTGGGTGGCACTAGCTACGCCGGGGAGATCAAGAAATCGGTCTTCACCGTCATGAACTACATCCTGCCTCAGAAGCAGGTGCTGTCCATGCACTGTTCGGCCAATGCCGGGCCCAGTGGAGATGTAGCCTTGTTCTTCGGCCTGTCCGGCACGGGTAAGACCACCCTCTCGGCGGTGGCCGATCGCAGCCTTGTCGGCGATGACGAGCACGGCTGGAGCGACCACGGGGTATTCACGTTCGAGGGCGGCTGCTATGCCAAGGTCATCCGCCTGTCGCAAAAGGCCGAGCCCGAAATATACCAGGCCATCCGCCGTTTTGGCGCCATCCTGGAGAACGTGGCTGTAGACACCGTCACCCGTCTGACCGACCTCGATGACGCCTCCCTCACCGAGAACACTCGCGCCTGCTATCCTGTGAACTTCATGCCCAATGCCAGCCCCCGCGGTGTGGCAGGGCATCCCTCCAATATCATCATGCTCACCGCCGATGCCTTCGGCGTGATGCCGCCGATCGCCAAGCTCACCGCAGCTCAAGCCATGTACCACTTCCTGTCAGGCTATACGGCCAGGGTCGCCGGTACGGAAAGGGGCGTGGTGGAACCGCAGGCCATCTTCAGCGCCTGCTTCGGCGCGCCCTTCATGGCCCTGCACCCCAACGTATACGCCAAGCTGTTGCGGGAAAAGGCGACTCGACATAAGGTAAATGTCTGGATGATAAACACCGGCTGGAGCGGCGGCCCCCATGGAGTCGGGCAGCGTATAGCCATCGCTCATACCCGCGCAATGGTACGGGCGGCGTTGAGTGGCACCCTGGCTGATGTCCCCAGCGAGGAGGACCCCATCTTCGGCATTCAGGTCCCCACTGCCTGTCCGGATGTGCCGGCCGAGGTGCTGAAGCCGCGAGCGACCTGGCCGGATGCGGTGGCATATGATGCTCAGGCCAAAAAGCTGGCTGGCATGTTCGACGAGAACTTCAAGCAGTTTGCTGGACAGCTCCCACCGGAAGTTCGAAGCGCTGGCCCCCGGGTGGGCTAGAGGGCCGCAGCCCCTCAGGGCAGTGGCGGACGGCGCATCTCAATCCGCTTGCTGTAGGAACTGCTCAATCGCCTGGAGAACCTGCTCGCCCTGGTCTCCCCCGAGCAGGGCAGTGCCATGCTCCTTGCCATCGAACAATCGTCGTTCCTTCGGCTCTGCCGCCCTCGCAAACATCTCTGCTAGGTCGTCGACATAAGGATGGTCACCGCTGGCGGCGATGAACAGCTTCGGCTCTGCTACCTGGTCGATGCGGGCCAGCGCATCGATGCCCTGGAACTGAGCTGGAGCGGAGATCGCCACGACGCCCGCCAGGTCTTCTTCTGAGGCGACGGCGAGGGCCGCCGTTCCGCCCATGCTGGCGCCGACGACGAATATCTTGTCAAAGCCGTCCGCCCGCATGAACTGAATCGCTGCCCTCACATCCTTGTCGATGTCGCCAAGGTTCCCGTCGTCGCTGCCGCCGTGTCCCCGGAAATCAAACGTCAGAACGGTGTAGTCGCCGCCGGAGGCCAGCCGGCGGGCCGTATCGCTCCAAGACTGCTGGTCGGAGCCGCGCATGTGGGCGAGGATTACAGCCGTAGGGCCGGCGCCGTAGCTTGTAGCGCTCAACTCCAGCCCGTCCTCGGTCTCGATCTTGAGCCCCTCGCGGAGGGGCAGCACCGGCGTCTCCGCGGCTGTAGCGGCAGGCGTCGGAGCCTCTTTCTCGCCGCCTCCGCAGGCCAGGCCCAGAACGCCTATCATCACCGCCAGGAGGACCGCCGCCGGAAGGAGCCACTTCTTCACTGCCAATCACCTGCCTCGCCTGTCATGATAGCGTCTCTTCTGCCGCTGGAGAAAGGTAGGCTCGTGGCACCACTGGTTCGCCGTTGGTGGTTTAGTTCTCGACCCCCGCCTGAAGGCGTTCAACTATTTAAATTCACCTCTGCGGGATAAATCCCGCAGCTTCCCCAAAGCTGAGGGTTTGAACCCTCAGGGGTGTTCTTATTCTCTTGATCGCCCTAAGCCTGGGGCATCGTGTCGGTTTGATGCCCCAGCGTTCACGCTGGGGTCGCAAGGTAGGCTCGTGGCACCACTGGTTCGCCGTTGGTGGTTTAGTTCTCGACCCCCGCCTGAAGGCGGGGGCATCGGATTCGCCTCCCCATGCCCCAGCCTTCAGGCTGGGGTTGTGTGCGAACCTGGGAGTTCAGAACCCAACAATCATGAACCAATTACCTCGTGGCCTGTTGATGGAGGTCGGGCCGGCGTTCGCTTGGGTCAGCCTGTCGCTGTACCAGGCTCTCACTTACCCCATGCCAGTGAGCTACCGCCCTCACGCTCGCCTCGTTGGCCTGGTGGGCCACCTTCTGGCGTAGTCGCCGCGTCGTCCGCGGCCAGCCCCGACAAGTCGGGGGTCGGGCTCCGTGAACACCTTGCGGCAGACACGACAGCGAAAGCGCCGCTTCCACAACACCAGCCACACCTCCTTCCCCCAGATCTTGGCGTCTCTCTTGCGCTGCACATGCCAGGTGCCTAGTCCGCACCTAGGACAAACGGCCTCCTCCCTTCGGTAGCGGGCCACAACCTCTATCCAGCCTTTCCTCTCCTTCACTCCCAGCACTACCAGCTCGGGCAGCCGCAACTGAACGGTGATAACATCGTCTTGCACCTGACCTCCCTTCTAGCCTTGGCTGTCTGGCTTGCCTTAAGGCTACAGGAACGTCAGGTGCTTTTCGCTAACTCACCTCAACTGTATCCACACTGAAGAATGTAGAGCCCTCTGGTGACCCCCCTTCCCCCTTGCCAGCCCACATCTGTTAGAATGAATATGAATACTCATGGCAACGACGAAGCGCGACTACTACGATGTTCTGGGCGTTCCTCGCAACGCCAGCAGGGAGGAGATCAAGAAAGCCTTCCGCCGGCTGGCTATGCAGTACCACCCCGACCGCAACAAGCAACCGGGCGCCGAGGAGCACTTCAAGGAGATAAACGAGGCCTATGAGGTCCTCTGCGACCCCGAGCGCCGGCTGTCCTACGACCGCTTCGGCCACGATGGACTGCGCGGCTTCGACCCCGGCCGCCCCTTCGATGGCTTCGACCTCGGCGGCTTCGGCGACATCTTCGACGCCTTCTTCGGCGGCACAGGCACCCGCCTGCGGCGAGAGGCCCGCCGCGGCAACGACCACCGCTCTCGCCTGACCATCGCTTTCGAGGAGGGCGCCTTCGGTTGCCAGAGGGAGCTCGATCTCACCCGCACCGAGCTCTGCTCTCGCTGCGGCGGTCAGGGGAACGAGCCCGGCAGCCAGCTAGCCCGCTGTCCCGCCTGCGACGGCACCGGCGAGGTCCGGCGTGTCCAGCGCAGCCTCTTTGGTCAGTTTGTCAACGTCGCCGTCTGCCAGCAGTGTGGCGGCGAAGGGCGCATCATCACCGAACCCTGCCAGCAGTGCCGTGGCAGCGGCCGCCAGCGACGCAGCCGTCACCTGGAGGTCAAGATCCCCGCCGGCGTCAACGACGGCGCGCAGATGCGGCTCACAGGCGAGGGCGACGCCGGCGTGAACGGCGGCCCGCCGGGCAATCTGTACGTTGACATCCATGTGGAGCCGCACAAGCTGTTCCAGCGGGACAACAGCGATATCATCTTCGACCTGGACATCAACATCGCTCAGGCCGCCCTCGGTGTGCAGGTACAGGTTCCCACCCTGGACGGGCCTCACAGCCTGAAGATCCCGCCGGGCACCCAGAACGGACGCGTCTTCGTGCTCAAGGGTCGGGGCGTGCCCCACCTGCGCGGTCAGGGGCGCGGCGACGAGATGGTGCGAGTGCGGGTGGTTACCCCCACCAACCTCAGCTCTGAGCAAAAGCGTCTGCTGAAGTATCTGGACGATACCCTGAAGGCGCCACCAGGCTCCCAGGACGACAAAGGCCTGCTGGGCAAGATCAAGGATGCCCTGGGCTAGAGCCTCCTCGTGGGGGTCGGAAGGCGCCTCTGAACAAGGCCCATCGCTCTTCGCCGTTTGGCCATGTCCTCGAGAAAACAGTCGCCCGCCCGTTGGCTCGAGCTGAGCGTTGAAGCAGCCCCCGAAGCTGAGGAGGCCGTGGCCGATGTGCTGCGTCGCCACGTCTATGGAGGCGTGAGCATCGAGGGGGCCGAGGCGTCGGTGGTAGTCAAGGGCTATCTCCCCGCCGATGGTGACCTCGCCCGACGGCGGCGAGCCCTGCGCCGAAAGCTGGCTGCCCTCGCCTTGCCGGCGGCGGTGCGTAGCCGCTGGCTGAGCGAAGAAGATTGGGCCCACGCCTGGAAGGAGTTCTTCCCCGTTCTGCGGGTGAGCGCGCGCTTGGTGATCTGCCCAACGTGGCGCTCGCACACCCCGCGAGAGGGCGAGGCGGTCATCCGCCTCGACCCCGGCATGGCCTTCGGCACCGGCCAGCACCCCACAACGCTCATGTGCCTGGGGGCGCTGGAGGAGCTTCTGCGGCCGGGGATGGACGTCCTCGACCTGGGCACAGGCTCCGGCATCCTTGCCCTGGCCGCCGCCAGGCTGGGCGCCACCTCCGTTCTCGCCCTGGACATCGACCCCCAGGCGGCGGCGGTGGCCCGCGAGAACGTGCGACTGAACGGTCTGGAGGCGGTGGTGCAGGTCGGGGAGGGCGGCCTGGACGAGGCGCTGAGGGCCAACTTCGATCTGGTGATGGCCAACATCAGCGCAGCGGTCATCGTGGAAATGGTTTCGGCCTTGGCAGAGGTGTTGCGGCCGGGCGGCGTGCTCATCGCTGCCGGCTTCAGCGCTGAATCAGCGGAGCGAGTATCCAGCGCCCTCGCTCGCAGCGGCTTCATGGAGCAGCGGGCGCTGGCGGATGGCGACTGGCGTGGCCTCATCGCCCGCAGGCTCTAGTCCCGTGCGCCGATTCTTTGTTCCCCCGCAAGCGATAGTCGGCCAGGAGGCACGGCTGGGCCCTGACCTGGCCCACAGGATGGCGCGCGTGTTGCGCCTGCGGGTGGGCGACCACGTGCTCCTCACTGGACAACAGCGGCCGCGAGTACGAGGTTGAGCTCACCGCCTTGACCGCCACGGCAGCGCAGGGCGTGCTGATCGCCTCCAGCGAGGGCGCCGGCGAGCCCAGCGTTCGGCTTGTGCTCTACCAGGCGCTGATCAAGGGCCAGCGCTTCGACTGGGTGCTGGAGAAGGGCACGGAGCTAGGCGTGGCCGGTTTCGTACCTATCGTTAGCAGCCGCTCGGTGATTCGACCCGCGGAGGCGTCGGCGGCCCGCCTGGAGCGCTGGCGGCGCGTCATCGTCGAGGCCGCCGAGCAGAGCGGCCGCAGCCGCCTGCCCGAGATATCACCGCCCCTGTTGTTCGACGAGGCCTGCGCCTCCGCCGCTGGCCTGCGCATCCTGCCCTGGGAGGGCGAGACTGGCGCCAGCCTGGGCGACGTGCTGGCGGCGGCGCAGCAACTGGCGGTCCCTGCTGTCAGCTTGTTCATCGGCCCCGAGGGTGGCTTCCCGCTCGAGGAGGTCCGGCTCGCCCGCCGCCTGGGCGTGCGCACCGTCTCCCTCGGCCGGCGCATCCTGCGCGCCGAGACCGCCGCCATCGTGGCTGCCGCCCTCGTCCTCCACGAGTTGGGCGACTTGAAGCGATAGGCCAGGCGCTATCTCCCCTTGCGTCCAGGGCAGCGGGTCTACCCGCACCCCGTGCACCACTATCTCCCAGTGCAGGTGAGGGGCCGTGGCCAGGCCGGTTCCTCCCACCGCGCCGATGACCTCCCCCTGAGCCACATCCTGTCCCGCTACGACCAGCAACTGCGACAGGTGGTGATAGCCGCTGAAGACGCCGGCCCCGTGGTCGATGATCACGGTGCCGCCCCGCAGATGCAGCTCGCCCGCGAAAGCCACCCGGCCGCTGTTGGCCGCCACCACCGGCTGGCCCTCCCCAGCCAGGATGTCGACGCCGGTGTGCTGGCTGAACGGCCCGCCGTTGAAGCTACGACGCATGCCGAACAGGTCCCCCGTCGGGCCGACGGCGGGCAGGACGAACGGCCCCGACCACAGGCGCTCGGGCGTGACGGTGGCGTAGGTGGAGGCCAGAAGCTGGCGTTCCTCCTCGATGGCGGCGGGGTCAGTCAGAAGCTGCGACTGTTCCGGCGCCAGCTCAATGAGCTCTTCGGGGAAGTCAGTCTCCATCACCGCCAGCAACACGCTGGGCAGGTCTCCCAGCCCGTCCTCAATGACCTGAACCGCGTATTCGCCAGCCGCCAGGTCGGCGGCGACCCCTATCACGGCCCACCAGATGTCGCCTGTCCACAGCATCGGGTAGTCGAGGTCGGCGAAGGTGGCGGTGACGGTGCTAATGGGTTCGATTTT
>JALHUG010000205.1 GCA_022866185.1 Dehalococcoidia bacterium | reverse complement strand
TCTCGGTGAACGAACGCAGCCGCTTGGCCACGGTCTACGGGGTCTCTCCCAGTGCACCCCGCCAAGGCGCGACGGCCCTGGGTTGCCTACCCGTCAGCAAGGTGGCCGTAGCCAGGCCCCGCTCTATTTGGACAGGGCCTGATCGATAACCTTCTTCAGGTCGCTCTTGGGGCGAAAGCCGACGACCTGGCCCACCTGCTGGCCGCCCTTGAACACAAGAAGAGTGGGAATGGCGTGAATGCCGTACTGGGTGGGGGTCTTGGCGTTGTCGTCGGTGTTCATCTTGAGGAATTTGACCCGGTCGCCGTATTCCTCCGCCAGCTCCTCCACGATGGGTGCCACCATCCGACAGGGGCCGCACCAGGGCGCCCAAAAGTCCACCAGTACTGGCATTTCCGCCTTCAGCACTTCGCTTTCGAACTGCGAGTCATTGACCTCTGCGGGCTTTGCCATCGGTCACTCCTTCCTAAACCTCCTCGATCTGTGAGAAAGCTCCCGTCCGACCGGGCTTGGCGCTTCTTCCAGGCGCTTCAGCCAGGGGCTGACCCGCCTCCAACGACGGGCGGATAGCCTCCAGCATGCCGGACACGACCGCCTCGCGGGCCACCCTCAGGGCGCTCCTGATGGCCACGGCATCGCTGCTGCCATGCCCCACAAACACCAGCCCGTTCACCCCCAGGAGAGGCCCTGCCCCGTACTCCCGAGAGTCGGTGCTCTTTTGCACGCCCCGAAAAGCACCCCTCAAGACCAGGCCCGGCAGCATATAGTACCACCTGCTCCTAATGGCGCCTTCGAGCTGGCCCCTGATGAAAGCAGCCATGCCCTCCATCGTCTTGACCACCACGTTGCCGGTGAAACCGTCCGTGACGATGACATCAGCCACGCCGCTGGCTACGTCCCTCCCCTCTACATTGCCGATGAAGTTGAGGTGGCTCGCCTCCTTCAGCAGCCCATAGGCTTCCTGGGTCAGCATGCTGCCCTTCGTCTCCTCCTCGCCGATGCTCAGGAGAGCCACCCGCGGCCTCTCCACCTTCCACACCCGCTCCATATAGGCGCTGCCCATCTCGGCGAACTGCAACAGGTACTTCGGCCTGCAGTCGGCGTTGGCCCCTATATCGAGAAGAAGGGTCAGGCGGCCCGACAGCGGCAGCAGCGCCACCAGGGACGGCCTCTCGATCCCGCGCAGGCGTCCCAGGTACATGATGGAGGCCGCCAGGACCGCCCCCGTATTGCCCGCAGAGACGAAGGCATCGGCCTCTCCCTGCTTCAGCAGCCTCAGCCCTACGACGATGGAGGAATCCTTCTTGTGACGAGCGGCCTGGGCGGGCTGCTCGTCCATGGCGATAACCTCGCTGGCCGCCACCAGACGAATGCCCTGCGGCCGCGGCTCGGCCTTCGCCAGCTCCTCCTCCACCAGGGCAGGCGGCCCCACCAGAGCGACCTGTATCCCCAGCTCGCGCGCGGCCAACACCGCCCCCTTCACGATCTCCTGAGGAGCGTGGTCGCCGCCCATGGCGTCCAGGGCGATCAGCGGCTCACTGGCCGCCACGGAACTCCTCCTCGATGCGGCGGCGGAGGTCGGCGTCCAGCAGCACGTCCACCGCCGTCATGGCCATGGCCTTAGCGGCGTCCAGAAGGCCGCGGTGACCGGCCTGCGATGCCGAAACGTCCCGGAACTCGGGGGTGTGGATGGGGACATCCGGCGGGGCGATGGCCACCGTGGGATGAATGGCCGGCACCAGGGCGCTGACGTTCCCCATGTCGGTGCTGCCCAGCGAGCGGCCGCTGTCGCGCTCCTGCACCTGGCGGCCCAGCGCCTCCATGTTGCGGCGATAGGCCTCGGCCAGGGCGCGATTGCTGCGCATGGCCCGATAGCGGGCCTCCTCGCCCCAGCGATACTCCAGGCGGGCGCCGGTGGCCTCGGCCCCGGCCCGAAAGCAGGCCAGCACCTTCTCCTTTAGTTCATCCAGGTAGTCGTCATCCTCGTCCCTGAGCAGGAAGACACCTGCCGCGTGCTCCGGCACCACGTTCACTGCCTGGCCACCGTCGGTGATGATGCCGTGAATGCGGGCGGAATCGCGAATGTGCTGACGTAGGGCGCTGACGCTGTTGTAGGCGATGACCAGGGCATCCAGGGCGTTGATGCCCGCCTCGGGACGAGCGGCCGCGTGAGCCGCCCTGCCAAAGTACTCCACGTTCAGCTCGAGGCAGGCCAGGGCATAGGTCACCGCCACGTCGCGGTTGCCCGGATGAACCAGCATGGCCACGTCCAGGTCGTCGAAGGCGCCCCGGCTGGCCATCAGCACCTTGCCCCCGGCCGCTTCCTCAGCCGGCGTGCCGATGACCACGGCCGTCCCCCCCGCCTCTGGGACGATAGCCTTGGTAGCGATGGCCGCCCCCAGCGAAGCCATGGCAATGATGTTGTGACCGCAGCCGTGGCCGATGCCAGCCAGGGCATCGTACTCGGCGAGGAAGGCCACTCGCGGCCGCCCGCTGCCGTAGCTGGCCCGGAAGGCGGTGCCTATCTGGCAGATGCCTCGCTCCACAGCAAAGCCCTCGGCCTCCAGGTAATCGGTCAGCCAGCCAGCCGCCTTCGCCTCCCGAAAGGCCGTCTCGGGGTTGGCGTGGATGCGCAGGCTGAGTTCGACGAGCTGGTCGCGATGGGCCTCTATCTCGTCCACCGCCCTCTTCTTCAAGTCATCAAGGCGACTCATATTTGGGGTTGCCCTCTGAAATACAGCTTCGGGAGAAGCACGGCTCCATTGTAGTTGTCTCCAACAAAGGCGGTCAAGGACAGCCGGAGCGCTCGCTCGCAGTCACGTGACTGGTTCATTCGTGGTGGGCAGCGGTTTTCGGACCATCCCGCGGGTTGATGGTCATCAACAAAATGGCTCGCCAGAAGGCAGGGCTTGCGCCAGAGGCGCATCCGCCTTCGGCGGAGAAGCCCTGCAGCTACGAGCCTGCCCTCTTCATTTCGTAGCTGCAGACCTTTAGGTCTGCCAAGAAAGAGCAACCAGATGCTGCACTATTCTCTCAATGACCATCAGACGAGGGTCGAGAGTTAGGCCACGAACGGCGGGCCGGCTCCCCGTCACCAGCCCACTCCCCTCGGCCTTCGCTCTCGGCTATACTAGGTTCGTAGGGTGTCCCAGTCAGGGATAGCCCGGCAATAGCGGAGCAACGGCTCGGTGCCCATGCACGGAAAGACGCTAGCAGCCTTTCTCCTCCTGGCCCTCGCCGCCATCGTTGCGGCCTGCCAGGGCGGGGAAGAGACGCCAACGCCTACCCCGTCGCTGGAGGCCCAGGCCCGCCAGCACCTGGAGGAGCTATCCACCGACGCCCTCCTCAGCCTGACCTTTCCCGGTGTTGCCCTGTGGCCGCTGAGCGCCGGTCTATTCCCCACGTGGGCTCTTGACGACGGCCGGCGCATCGAGGTCCGCGACCGCCTCGTCGACCACTTCACCCGCCACGACCAGCCTCAACTGGCAGCCTTCCTCTACCTGCATGGCCCGGCCACAGACAACGAGACGCCGCCTCAGTCGCAGCTCCTCAAGCTGCCCGAGGGGCTGTTCATGGCCCTCATCGAGCTGGACAGCCGAGATCAGCCCATCCTGGCTGGCCTGAGCCTTCTCGATTCTTCGGCGGCCGAGCTCCTGGAGGCGGCGCCAGCCTTGGCGCAGAACCGCCGCCCCTTCCGCGAGGGCGTGGACAACCTCGCGCCCGGTGGTGATTGGATGTTATTCGCCCTGGCCGTGGACGCCGACAACGACGGCCTGGAGGAGCTGATCTTCCAGGACGCTGGCTTCAGCGATGGCATTTACTCCGTCTTCTACCTCACCTTCCGCTGGACTGGCTCCGACCTGCACTGGCAACGGGTGGCGCCGCCGCCGGAGGGCACCGCCGCCGATCTGCCCACCCAGACCGTCCTGGACTATCTGGCGGCCGTGGCAGCCGCCACCGGCACCGCCGAGCCCTGGCAAGAGCCGCAGCGCCTCCTCGTTTGGCAGTGGCTGACCAGCAGCGACGAGTCGATACCTGAAGAGCTCCTGCACGCGGTCGCCGATGACGACAGCGACGCCTCCCTGTCGGCCGCTGGCCGAAAGCTGGAAGCCACTCGCGCGCTGTTCAGCGACGCATATGGCCTCCTGTCGCCCGAGCGGCAGAATCTCCACCCCTGGCCAGATTTCGTGAACGGCTTCCGCAGCGCTTCCGGCACCCGACTGGTGCAGATGCTTCCGCCCACCCTAGAAGATGAGCAGGCAACTGTACAGGCGGTGATCATCGCCTTCAGCCGTGAGGGGCCGGACCTGGTCCAGCGGCGGTTCCGGGTGACCTATGAGCTCGTCCGGGGCGAAGAGGGCTGGCGCCTGAATGACTTCGATGCCAAGGAGGAGCATCCGTCAGAATAGCGGCAAGCACCATCGCTCGCTGTTCCCTCACGTTGCGGAGTGACAGAGTCTCAGACCATCGACAACGTCTGGAGTAATTGGTTCATGATTGGTGGGTTCTGAACTTCCAGGTTCGCACACAACCCCCCCGACCTGTCGGGGGGGCATGGGGAGGCGAATCCGATGCCCCAGCCTTTGCGCCAGAGGCGCATCCGCCTTCGGAGGACAGGCTGGGGTCGAGAACTAAACTACCAACGGCGAACCAGTGGGTGTCTGGACCAATTGTTGACACAACTTTTCGTCTCTGATAGCATCGTTAGCACAAATCAATAGGCCCTCTTATCCAGAGTGGTGGAGGGAACGGCCCTGCGAAGCCCGGCAACCAGCCCCAGCATGGGGGGCAACGGTGCCAATGCTGGCCCCCGCCTTAGGTGGGGGCACGATAAGAGGTAGGATAGACCCTACGCACAAAACCTCTTCGAGTTGGGCCGAAGAGGTTTTCGATTTGTAGATGAGCACTCTACAGACCCGGCCAGCGAAGACAATGGCGATGTCCCGCCCCGACGAGGTCGGGGCAAAGGGAGATAGCACCACACTGCCATGAACAGGCAGTGGCCAAGCAAGGGGGGATCGCCAATATGTCTTACGCTACTCATCTACTCTGTAGAGAATGCGGGCGCTGCTATCCGCTAGAGCCCATCCACGTCTGCGAGTTCTGCTTTGGCTCCCTCGATGTAGCCTACGACTATCAGGCCTTGGGCCGCGACATCAGCCGCCAGCGCATCGAAAGGGGGCCCCTCACCGTCTGGCGCTACAGCGACCTTCTGCCCGCTGATAGAGAGCAGGCGGTCGACATCGGCGCTGGCTTCACGCCCCTCCTGCGGGCTCAGAACCTGGCCGAGGCCCTCGGTCTACGCCGTCTGTACATCAAGAACGATTGCGCCAACCCCACCTGGTCGTTCAAGGATCGGGTGGTGACGGTGGCCAGCACCAGGGCACGCGAGTTCGGCTTCGATACCCTGGCCTGCGCCTCCACCGGCAATCTGGCCAACGCCGTGGCCGCTCACGCCGCCAGAGGAGGGATGCAAGCCCTGGTCTTCATCCCAGCCGACCTGGAGCAGGGCAAGGTCGTCGGCTCCGCCATCTATGGCCCCACCCTGGTGGCGGTAAAGGGCACCTACGACGACACCAATCGTCTGTGCAGCGAGCTGTCCGACAGGTATCCGTGGGCCTTCGTCAACATCAACATCCGCCCCTATTACGCCGAGGGCAGCAAGACGCTGGCCTACGAGGTGATCGAGCAGCTTGGCTGGCTGGCCCCCGATCATTGCATCGTCCCCATGGCCAGCGGCTCTCTGCTCACCAAGATCTGGAAGGGGATTAAGGAGCTGGCCTGGCTGGGCCTGGTGGATTGGACCCACACCCGCATGTCGGGGGCCCAGGCCGAGGGCTGTTCGCCCATCGTCGAGGCCTGGGAGCGCCAGAGCTTCAACATCCGACCGGTGCGCCCCAACACCATCGCTAAGTCGCTGGCCATCGGCAACCCCGCCGACGGCTACTACGCCCTCAAGGTGATGGCCGACTCGGGCGGATTCGCCGTCGCCGTCAGCGATGACGAGGTGGTGGAGGGGATAAAGCTTCTGGCCGAGACCGAGGGCATCTTCGCCGAGACGGCCGGTGGCGTCGTTGTCGCCGGCCTGAGGCGCCTGGTGGCCCAGGGCCACGTTCAACCCGACGAGCTGGTGGTGGCCTTTATCACCGGCGCCGGCCTCAAGACCCAAGAGGCGGTGCTGGACAGGCTGGTGCCCTGCCTGGTGATCGAGCCGCACCTGGCCTCCTTCGAGGAGGCCATCGCTGAGCATCGAGAGGCCGTAGCCGCCGGTCGG
>JALHUG010000204.1 GCA_022866185.1 Dehalococcoidia bacterium | reverse complement strand
CCTGGGCGCCCTCCAGGACCCCATCGTCGCCCAGCAGGACGAGCAGCTCGTCATCAACCTGGGCAACATGCACGCCCTGGCCTTCCACCTGCGGGGCACCCACGTCTACTCGCTGTTCGAGCACCACACCAACCTTCTGAGCGCCCAGGAGATCGAATCCCTCAGCGAAGGGCTGGCGGCCGGCACGCTCCGCCACGAGGACGTGTTCGGCAGCCACGGCCACGGCGTCTTCTATGCCGCCGGCGACAGGCCATTCAACCCGCATCCCTTCGTCGCTGTCACCGGCCCTCAGCGGGCGAAGCTGAGGGGGAGCGCCCTGAGGCCGTACTTCGCCGTCCCCCACGGCGACATGATGCTCAGCGGCTGCTTCGGCCTGGTCTGGGCCTTCGCCGAGAGGCACCGCCAGGAGATCCTGGCTCGCCTCCTACCCTCAGCCACCTCCCCCTAGTCGTAGGCCCTCGGGCGGCCGGTGTTAACATCAACACTACCGACCTGTATGGCCTGTACTACAGCGCCACCGGTACTTCGGTGGCCGCGCCCCACGTGGCTGGGGCGCTCGCTCTGCTTCTCAGCGCCTTCCCCTACCTGACCGTCGACCAGCAACGCGCCGCTCTGAGCACCACCGCCGTCGACCTGGGGTCCACCGGGCCCGATGATACATACGGCGCCGGTCGTCTCGATGCGCTGGCTGCCTACAAAAGAGAGAGTCTATACCAGCCGGCGTTTGGATGGGATACACTAGCACTGCAATGCGCGAAACAAGGATTTGGCTTGGTACTCACAGAGCCGCCGGCTATGTTGTGGCCTTGGGCCTGACCGCCGTCGTCACTGGCGCGATCTGGGCCATCGAGCAGATCGCGGACGTCGCCAACATCTCGATGCTGTACCTCCTCGCCGTCATGGCGAGCGCGATCGCTTTTGGGAGCGGGCCAGCGATCGCTGCGTCCATCGCCGCGTTCCTTGCCTTTAATTTCTTCTTTATCGACCCAAGGCATCAACTTAGCGTCTCCGAACCTGAAGAGTGGGTGGCGCTGGCCCTGCTACTTGTAACCGGTGTCATCACCGGACAGCTCGCCGCCGCACTACGAGACAGGGCACAGAAGGCCGAGAGGCGGAAGCAGGAGGCGATAGTCCTCTATGACGTCGTACGTCTGATGACTGGCCCCGACCTGCGGGAGTCGCTGACAGCCGTTGCGGAGCGCCTGCGTCAGGAGCTGGCCCTAGCGGCTGTGGTCATCGGCTTCCACGGGGGCACCGCAGCAGGCCTTTGGGCCGAAGCGGGCGAGCAGGCGGCCCTGGGACTGGCACGCGCTTCTGGCATGGCGCCCAAGCTGCTGCTGGGAGGAGGCGCCAGCCCAACACCGGAGCATCGGGGTTCGCCAGGACGCTGGATACGGGTACTGCCGCCGCATCTTCCCGGCCGGCCCGGGCAAACGGCGGATCGGCTCCACGAAGTCCCCGTTCATCTGGGGGACGGGATGGTGGGTTTGATTTCCCTCGTTCGCAGCCCAGAGGCCCCTCCGTTCAGCGCAGCCGACGATCGGCTCCTTTCAACAGTGGCCAGCCAACTTGCTATCGCCATTGAGCGGACGAGGCTGAGAGAGGAAGCGGCAGAGGCTGAGATCCTCCGCCGAACCGACGAACTGAAGACGGCTCTCCTCAACACCGTATCCCACGATCTCAGAACGCCACTGTCTTCCATTATCGCCTCGGCCGGCAGCTTACTTCAGCAAGACGTGCAGTGGACGGAGGACGAGCGTTGCGACTTCGCCAGAGCCATAGAAGAGGAAGCGGAGCGGCTCAACCGCCTGGTCAGCAACCTACTGGACCTGTCGCGAATTCAGGCGGGAAGCCTGGTGCCGCAGCGCGGCTGGTACGACCTGAGCGCGCTGGTGGACGATGTCGTCGGCCGCCTGCGCGCTGTGACTTCAAAGCACCAAGTGATCGTGGCCGTGCAGGAGGAGCTGCCGCCGGTCTTCCTCGACTATGTGGAGATTGACGAGGTGCTGGCGAACCTGATCGAGAACGCAGTGAAGTATACCCCGCCAGGATCCGAAATCACGATTCGGGCAACCCGAGAGAACGATGTAGTCCGAGTGGAGGTGGCGGACAGAGGGCCGGGCATTCCGTCCGAGGCACTGCCGCGGCTGTTCGAGCCGTTCTACCGGGTGCAGAGAGAGGGCCCGGCTCCCAAAGGCACAGGTCTGGGCCTGGCGGTCGCCAAAGGCCTAGTAGAGGCCCATGGCGGCCGCATCTGGGCAGGGAATCGACAGGAGGGTGGCGCGAGCTTCGTGTTCGCCCTGCCCCTCGGCGAGCCAGGCCAGGCGCCAGTTGAAGCTGCGGGGGAGAGCGAGTGAAGCCTGAAGGAGAAGCCGGCGGTGTGCGGATTCTGGTCGTCGATGACGAGCCTGCCATCCGTAAGACATTGAGCACGAACCTCGCGCGTCACGGCTATGATGTGGACACGGCCGAAACGGGGTACGAAGCCCTAGATCGCTATTCACGCAAGAAGCATGACCTCATCCTGCTCGACTTGGGCCTTCCGGATATCGATGGCCTCGAGGTCATCCAGCAGGTACGTCAGCGGGCGAGCACGCCGATTATCGTGCTTTCGGTGCGCGAGGCAGAGCAGGCGAAGGTGGCGGCCCTCGACCTGGGTGCGGATGACTACCTCACGAAGCCATTCGGTGTCGAAGAGCTGCTGGCCCGCATCCGTGTAGCCCTGCGCCATGCCGTCCAGCCAGAAGCGCCTTCAGGCGGCCTATTTCGGTGTGGCGATCTGGAAGTCGACTTGGAGCGCCGACGGGTGCGGGTGGCTGGCGAAGAGGTCCGTCTCACGCCCACCGAGTACGAGCTCCTGAAGGTCTTGGTCTCACATCCCAACAGAGTACTGACCGATAGGGCCCTCCTTCAGGCAGTGTGGGGCCCCGAGTACGGCTCGGAGGCCCACTACCTGCATGTTTACATCGCCAGGCTGCGCAAGAAGATCGAAGCGGACCCCCAAAGGCCGCGCCACCTCCTGACGGAGCCTGGCGTCGGATATCGGCTCATCAGCGACGAAGCCTAGCCTCGTTTCGGCCCAGCACTACGGTCGTTTCTCTCCCTTCCCCACACGCTGGTGACCCTCATCTCCTGCAAGCGCCCCCCGATAGCTTTTAGCACCTTTTGAGCGAACCCCCGCCCCCTGTTGACATGGCGTTGAGGGCTAGAGGCGGACAATTGCGTGTGGAGGATACGGTGGCTAAGCGATACCGAACAATCCTAGTCGTTGAGGACGAAGCGACCCTTCGTCAGGTCATCACCCGCAACCTAGAGGCTCGCGGGCATGCTGTCCGAGGGGCAGCGACCGCCACGGAAGCGCTCCGCCACCTCACCGACTTGAAGCCGGATCTGATGCTCCTCGACATCAACCTCCCGGATCGCTCCGGTTGGGACGTGCTGCGGGAGCTGCGCGAGCGTGGGATGGAGGTGGCAACCGTCATCGTGTCGGCGGTGCGAGTGAGTCCGACTCGCCTTGAAGAGTTCCGACCGCTGGCCTACCTGCCGAAGCCGTTTCCATTGGACGCGCTCCTGCGCCTGGTCGACTCTGAGGAGGACGAGCCGGCGCCGCCCGAGGTGGAGTGATGGAAGACCTACTGTTCGTCCTGGCGCCACTGGGCTTCTTCGCCTGCGCGCTCGGGTTCCTCTACGCCTGCGCCAGGCTGGGAGGTGGGAGCCAATGACATTCGAGTACGTCGTCGGCGGGGTTCTGGCAGGCCTGGCCATAGCATACCTGCTCTACGTCCTGCTGTGGCCGGAGAGGTTCTAGGGTTTGCTGCAGATCGGGATGATGGAGGTCGTCGTGGCAACCGTAGCCGTTGGCCTGGGAGACCGGCGGCCGACCCACTGGGCGGCCTTGATTCGCTCCGCCTGTGAAACGTTGACTCGGACATCGCCCGCTCTTATCGCCGCGCTTACGGTATCGCTGCCTGCCAGCGAGCCGGCCCAGATCAACCGCTTAGAGAAGATAGCCCGTTCCCTCGCGGCTGAGTACGAATTCGACGCTGCCCTAACGGAGGAGAACGCCCACATCAGCGTTCGCCTCACCCGGAGGCAGAGTCACGGAGGCGCCCTGTGACCGTCTCCGGCTGGGCACAGATTGCGATCCTGTTTCTCCTCGTGCTGGCGCTGGTCAAGCCCCTTGGCCTCTACATGGCGAAGGTGTTCTCAGGCGAGCGCACCTGGCTCTGGCCCGTGCTCCGGCCGGTGGAGCGCGTCATCTACCGCGTGAGCGGGGTGGACGAGAGGCGCGAGCAGAGCTGGCTAACGTACGCCGTGTCTCTGCTGGCTTTCAGCCTGGTGGGGCTGGTCTTCCTCTACCTGCTTCAGCGGGTGCAGGGGAGCTTGCCCTTCAACCCTGAAGGCATGGGCGCGGTCAAGCCGGACTCGGCCTTCAACACGGCGGCGAGCTTCACGACTAACACCAACTGGCAGGGCTACGCCGGCGAGTCCACGATGAGCTATCTCACTCAGATGGCCGGGCTCGCCTACCACAACTTCGTCTCCGCTGCCAGCGGCATCGCCGTCGCCCTGGCCCTCATCCGGGGTATCGCCCGCCGCCGCGCCGATACCGTCGGCAACTTCTGGGTGGACATGGTTCGGGCGAACCTCTACGTCCTCCTGCCCATCTCCATCGTTCTTGCCCTAGTCCTCGTCTGGCAGGGAGTGCCGCAGAACCTGAACCACTACGTTCACGCTACAACGCTGGAGGGAATGGCGCAGACCATCGCCCAGGGGCCGGTGGCGTCACAGGAGATCATCAAGGAGCTGGGAACCAACGGCGGCGGCTTCTTCAACGCCAACTCTGCCCATCCCTATGAAAATCCGAATGCAATCACCAACTTCATCGAGATGATCGCCATCCTGGCGATACCCGCCGCACTCACCTACACCTTCGGACGCATGGTGGGCAACACCAGGCAGGGCTGGACGCTCTTCGCCGCCATGTCCGTCATCTTCCTGACGGGCATCGCCATCGCCTACGGGGCGGAAGCCCAGGCCAACCCCGCTTTGCGCAACCTAGGGATAGACCAGGCCGTGGGAAACCTGGAGGGCAAGGAGATCCGTTTCGGTGTGCCGCTGTCCGCCCTCTGGGCTGTCATCACCACCGTCACCTCCTGCGGCGCCGTCAACTCCATGCACGACAGCTTCAACGCGCTCGGAGGGCTTGTGCCGCTCGCGAATATCCAGCTCGGCGAGGTAGTGTTCGGCGGCGTGGGCACCGGCCTGACGGGGATGCTGTTCTTCGCCCTCCTGGCCGTGTTCCTCGCGGGCCTTATGGTGGGCCGGACGCCGGAGTACCTGGGGAAGAAGGTCCAGGCCTACGAGGTGAAGATGGTGGCGCTCGCTATCCTCATCTTCCCGGCGACGGTCCTTGCCTTCACCGCCGTCGCTGCTGTCACTGACTGGGGGACCGAAACTCTGAACAACGCCGGCCCCCACGGCTTCAGCGAGATGCTGTACGCCTTCAGCTCCGGGTCGGGCAACAACGGGTCGGCCTTCGCCGGCCTGGGCGCCAACACCGGCTTCTATAACAGCGCCCTCGGCTTCGCCATGCTCATCGGGCGGTTCTTCATCATCATCCCCACACTCGCCGTGGCCGGATCCCTGGCCCGCAAGCAGCCGGTGCCGCCCAGCCTGGGCACCTTTCCCACCACCGGCGCCCTCTGGGTGGGCCTCCTGGTGGGCGCAGTCCTAATCGTCGGTCTGCTAACGTTCTTCCCAGCCTTAGCTCTTGGGCCCATCGTCGAGCACTTGCTGGCCAACAAAGGGGTGACCTTCTGACCATGCGTGAGCAAGACGAGCAGCCGCGACCGCCGCGAACGGTGCCCCAGCGGGACGCCGCCCCAACTCGCGGCCTCGAGCCGCCGTTGGTTCGCACGCCTGAGACCGACGCGATGACGTCGGTGGCGGCCAGCCGCCGGGCTGGGACTCAGGTCTGGACCTGGCCGCTGGTCCGCAGCGCCATCGTTCACTCCTTCCGCAAGTTGGACCCGCGCTGGATGGTCCGCAACCCCGTCATGTTCGTCGTCGAGGGGGGCAGCGTCCTCGTCACCTTCTGGGCCTTCCGTGATCTCTTCCAAGGCAAGGATGTCGGCTTCGCCTTCCAGATCGCCGTCTGGCTGTGGTTCACTGTCCTCTTCGCCAACTTCGCAGAGGCGATGGCGGAGGCCCGAGGGAAGGCGCAGGCGGACACCCTTCGGGCCACGAAGAAAGACACGCCCGCGCGGCGCCTGCGCAATGGGTCAGAGGAGATGGTGCCCTCAAGCCAGCTTCGGCGCGGCGACATTGCGCTCGTGCGGGAGGGCGAGATCGTGCCTGGCGACGGCGAGGTCATTGAGGGCATAGCCTACGTCAACGAGGCTGCCATCACCGGCGAGTCCGCCCCCGTCCTCAAGGAGCCGGGCACGGACATCCGCAGCGGCGTCACCGGCGGGACGCAGGTCGTTTCTGACTGGCTCAAGATACGCATCACGGCGGACCCCGGCGAGACGTTCCTGGACCGCATGATCACACTGGTGGAGGGCGCTCAGCGGCAGAAGACGCCTAACGAGGTCGCCCTGACCATCCTGCTGGCCGGCCTCAGCATCATCTTCCTGCTAGTCGTTGTCAGTCTGCAGCCGTTCGCCATCTACGCCGGCGAAGCCGTTTCCACCATTGTGCTGGTGGCGCTCCTCGTCTGCCTCCTGCCGACGACCATCGGCGCGCTGCTTTCCGCCATCGGCATTGCGGGGATGGACCGCGTGACGCGGTTCAACGTGCTGGCCATGTCCGGTCGCGCGGTAGAGACCTCCGGCGATGTGGACGTGCTCTTGCTGGACAAGACCGGCACCATCACCTACGGGAACCGGCTGGCTGCGGAGATCATCCCGGTGGGCGGGGCCACACAGGAGGAGGCAGCGCACGCTGCCCTCTGGGCCTCCCTGGGTGACGACACGCCCGAGGGGAAGAGCATCGTCGCGCTGGCCCGCCAGGCAGGAGCCGCGCCGCCGCCCGGGGGCTGGGACGCCGTCCCGGCTGGCGCGGAGGCGATCCCTTTCAGCGCGGAGACCCGCATGAGCGGCGTCCGCCGCAACGGCTCCACCTGGATGAAGGGCGCCGTCGACGCCATTACGGCCAGCCTGGACGGCGAGACGCCACCGGACGTCCAGGATCAGACGGACCGCATCTCTCGTGAGGGCGGCACGCCCCTGGCCGTGAGTGAGAACGGGCGAATGGTCGCCGTGGTCTACCTCAAGGATACCGTCAAGCCTGGCCTACACGCCCGCTTCGATGAGCTGCGCCGGATGGGCATCCGCACCATCATGATCACCGGCGACAACCCGCTCACGGCCGCGACCATCGCCGAAGACGCCGGCGTGGACGACTTCGTGGCGGAGGCGAAGCCGGAGGACAAGATCCGCATCATCCGGGAGCTTCAGGCGGAGGGCCACCTGGTGGCCATGAGCGGCGACGGCACCAACGATGCCCCTGCCCTGGCGCAGGCGGACGTCGGCCTGGCAATGAACTCCGGCACGGCGGCGGCCAAGGAGGCCGCCAACATGGTGGACCTGGACTCCAACCCCACCAAGATCATCGAGGTCGTCCGCATTGGCAAGCAGCTACTCATCACTCGCGGCGCCATCACCACCTTCTCCATAGCCAACGATGTCGCCAAGTACTTCGCCATCATCCCGGCCGCCTTCGTGGCCACCTACCCGGAGCTGGGCAAGCTTAACATCATGCATCTGGCCACGCCCCAGAGCGCCATCCTCTCGGCGGTCATCTTCAACGCCCTCATCATCATCGCCCTGATTCCCCTGGCGCTGCGGGGCGTCGCCTACCGTGCCGCACCCGCCGCCGAGCTCCTCGCCCGCAACCTGCTGGTATACGGCATCGGCGGCGTCATCGTGCCGTTCATCGGGATCAAGGCTATCGACCTGATCGTGAGCTCGCTGGGACTGGCGTAGAGGGACGATAATGGTCTCGACGGTGTTGAAGGAATTACGCCCGGCAATCATCATGACGGTCGTTTTGACGGCCATCCTTGGGCTCGCCTACCCGCTGATCATCACTGGCATCGCCCAGGTGGTCTTGCCCGGCCAGGCAGACGGTAGCCTTGTGCGGGACGCGGAGGGTAACGTCATAGGCTCGGAGCTCATCGGCCAGAGCTTCAGCGACCCGCGCTACTTCTGGCCACGGCCCTCCGCCGCCGGCGACGGCTACGACGCGACGGCTTCCGGCGGCTCCATCCTGGGCCCGACCAGCGCCCGGTTGCGGCAGTTGGCTGACGAGCGTGCGAAGGCCCTGCGGGAGGCTCAAGGCCTGGCGCAGGACGCCCAGGTCCCGGCCGAACTGGTGACGGCTTCGGCCAGCGGGCTGGACCCTCACATCTCGCCCGACGCCGCCCGCTTTCAGGCGGCCAGAGTAGCCAAGGCGCGCGGCATGACCGAAGCGGAGGTCCTCAAGCTCATCGACGAACACACCGAAGGCCGCACCCTCGGCATCCTCGGCGAACCGAAGGTGAACGTGCTGAAGCTGAACATGGCACTGGATGGGGTGGACAGATGACGGAAGGCCCGCAGAGGGTGGACGACAGGCGGCCCACCGCCGAGGAGATGCTGGAGCGGGTACGCCGAAAGGCCGGGAGCGGCGCCCGCGGCCGCCTGCGCGTCTACCTGGGGATGGCGCCGGGTGTCGGCAAGACCTACGCCATGCTCATGGAAGGCCAGCGCCGCAAAGAGCGCGGCACCGATGTGGTCGTCGGCTACGTGGAGACCTACGGCCGCCCCCTGACCGAGCAGGCCATCGGTGACCTAGAGATCATCCCCCGCCGGAAGATCGAGTACAAGGGCGTCACACTGCAGGAGATGGACACGGAGGCCGTCATCCGTCGCAAGCCCCAGGTCGCCTTGGTGGATGAGCTGGCACACACCAACGCGCCCGGCTCAAGACACGAGAAGCGGTGGCAGGACGTCCACGAGCTGCTGGACCAAGGCATCACCGTCGTCAGCACCGTCAACATCCAGCACCTGGAGAGCCTCGCCGACATCGTGCAGACCATCACCGGGGCCCCGGTCAGGGAACGCGTCCCCGATTGGGTGGTCGACCAAGCGGACGAAATCGAGCTGGCGGACATGTCGCCCCACGCGCTGCGACAGCGTATCCGTCACGGCAACGTGTACCCCAAGGAGAGGGTGGAGCAGGCCCTACACAGCTTCTTCCGGGAGGGCAATTTGAACGCCTTGCGGGAGCTAGCGCTGCGAAGAGTCGCCACCAAGGTGGAAGAAGACCTTGAAGAATACATGCGCCAGCAACAGATCGAGGCCGCCTGGCCCGCCGGCGAGCGCGTCATGGCCTGCGTGGACGCTCGCCCCGATGCCCAGCGCGTCTTGCGCCGCGCCTGGCGGATGGCGAACCGTCTCCAGGCTGACCTACTGGCCGTGTTCGTCGAGACGCCCGGCTGGGCGAACGCCAGTCCCGAGGACCGGCGGGCACTGGAGGAGAACCTGCGGTTTGCGGAGGACCTGGGTGCCCAGATCATCCGTGCCACGGGCTCAGATGTTGCCAGCGAGCTAGTCCGCGTCGCGCGGGAGAAGAACGCGGGGCGTATTGTGATCGGCCATCCAAGGCGGCGCGGCCTCTCCCTGCTTCTTAGAGGCTCGACCGCTGCTAAACTTCTTAGGCTGGCCACGGACGTGGACGTGCAGGTGGTGGCGGCTGGGAAGGACACGTAGAGGCAAGTGGTCAGACTTCAGCGGCCTTAGCAATTGGCCCTCAGTCGGTGCCTCCTAATCCGGGAGTCGTGGGTTCGAATCCCACCCGGCCCCTCCAGGACTCAAGTCCGGCACACCTAGCCACGGCTTCCTCCTGGCTTCTCCGCCACGACTACACATCTGCCAACCCCTTCGCCAAGGTCAAGAACATCAAGGTCCCCAGACGATTGTTCGGCCCCTCTCTCGTGGGGACGGCCCCCCGGATCGAGGCCGGTAGACAGGTGATCCCGCCCCTGGACGCCGCCAGCTCGTAAGCGGTGTAGCAGCTCTACCACTTGCTGCCCGTCGCCTCCCCCCCGCCGGCCGCAGTATCCTCCGGCTCCTCCCAGAACGATTCCAGCACCTCCAGATGCGAAGGCGGTGCCAGTCCCGCCATGCGGATGCTAACGAATACTAACGTGTAGGCCACCGCCAGCAGCATGAGCGGCGACACCAGCAGGACGCTCTCCACTCCGAATTTGGTGGCGGCTGCTCCCAACATCAGCAGCGGAATGATCGCCGAACCGTTCTTCAGCCAGCTCTGTATCGCGAATGTCCGCCCCTGGTATGAAAGCGGCACGCGACGGTTTATGTACGTCTGGACAGAGGTGGCAGTCAGAGAAACGCCAAATGCCAGCGGAACCGCTATGAACGCCGCCGTCCTCAACCGCTCTGCCAAGTCCACTCCCAAGACGCCCACTAAGCGCAGAGGATTGACAGGGTCAAGAATCACGGCAGCGTCCCCGACGATGCCCAGCACGAATAGAGCGGAAGCGGTGAGGAAGAACCCGAGGAGCGCCACCAAGCGCTCGCCGCGTAGCTTCATCAGGGAGGGCGCCACCACCAGGGCGAGGACAAGCCCAATCGACGACGGCGCGAAGACGTATGCCGCATTAGCCGGGTCGACATCCAGGACCGACTGCACGTAGCGCGGCGCCAGGGTTTGCAGCACTACGTTCGCCGTCCCCGACACGACAGTGACCACGATCATCGTCGCGACAGCGGGGTGGGCGATTAGCCACCCCATGGCGGAGCGAACTTTTGCATGAGGGAGCGAATAGCTAACCTTCGTGCGTTTCGGCCCGATGGGTAGGTCGAAGACACGGCTCGCCGCCAGCAACAGGAGGACGCCCGCCAGATAGAGGACAGGCTCAACGCCCACGGCCCGCACGAGAACCGGCGCCAGCAGCGCCGCGCCGAACGCAGTGCCCGCTCCGGACGATAGGTTGATCAACGATGCCGCACTTGCCAGTTCCTCATTCGATGCCACATACGGTAGGACCGACGACTCCGTCGGTCCCGACACCTGTCCCAGGCTATTGACAGCGAGCAGCAGGACCAGAACGTCGAAAAGATCCGTTCCCATCACGATCGGCACAGCGAAGCAAAGCAAGGCCTGCAGGCTATAGACTCCGGCCAGCGCCACCCGCTTCGGCAGAGCGTCGGCAGCGACCCCGCCGTACAGCCCCAAGACAGCCGGCGGTGCCAACGCAGCCACTCCCACCAGGGCCACTTCAAAGGATGAGGCACCGCTCCGGGTCACACTCACCAGCGCCCCGAAAGCTAGCGACTGCTGTCCTGCGTCGGACAAGAAGCGTGAGGCCATCAGGTGCTGAAACCGCAGCTTCCTGGCGATGGACGGCTCCGGCAGGAACAGCCAGAAGACCCGGAACGCGCGGGCCTCCGCGCGATCCAGGAAGCGATCTGCGCGGAGCCGGGCGTCGTTGAACATTTGCCGCGCATCGTGCAACGGACGACCGCGCGAAGGGCCCTGAGAGGCCTTATCGCTCATGCGGCGAGTATACTATGCGCTCTCGCTTCACGGCGATGAGAAAGCAGGCGGGCCGGGTTGTCAATCAGGACGCGCTCCCCTTGGCATTGCCGCGTTTGACATTCGCGCTCATGTGCGTCAGGATCGAGCTATCCCAGCGTCGGTGCCAGGGGGCCAAATCACCCCGAAAAGCCTTCTGAGGGGGGAGAAGATGACAAAAAACGTACTCTTCCTGGTCCACCAGAAGGAAGAGAAGCAGATCCTGTTGACCTGGCAGCGGGGACAGGAGAACCCGCGCGTCGCGCCGCCTGTATCTCTGCCCAGCCCTTTGAGCGCGGAAGAGCGGGAAGAGCTGCGCTGGTATCTGGAGGACTACCTGGCGTTCCCCTACGGCGCTATGGAGCAGCGGGCGGCCAGGGTGCAAGACTGGATGAGGGATTGGGGCCAGGCGCTGTTCGAGGCTATCTTTCAGGGCAGCCAGAAGGCCCAACAGTTCTATCAGGAGGCCGTTCGGGAGGGGCTAGACCAGTGCGAGATCGGGGTGCAGGCGGAGGACCCTGACGTTCTCAATCTCCCCTGGGAGCTGCTGTACGACCCCGACCGCCGATTCCTGGCCCCGCTGCTAGCGGGCATGTACCGCACCCGCAGCGGCCAGAGGGTCGGGGCACCGCTACCTGATTTGCCCCAGGACACCCTGAATATCCTCCTGGTCATCTGCCGGCCCTACGGAGACCGAGACATCTCACTGCGAACCATCGCGGGGCCGCTGCTGCGAGCCCTCGCCCCAATTCGGGACCGGGTGTACCTGAAGGTGCTGCGCCCGCCGACCTTCGACCAGTTTCAGCAGGAGCTCAACCAACGCAAGGGGTTCTACCACATCGTCCACTTCGACGGCCACGGGACATTCGACCCCACGAGCCGGGGCATGCGCACCCGCTATGCCGAAGGAGAGGGCCAGGGGGTCCTGGTGTTTGAGACGGCGACGGGGAAGGACAAGGCGGTGCCAGCCAGCGTTCTGGGGCAGAGCCTGGCGGACTGCCGCGTGCCCCTATTTGTGCTGAACGCCTGCAAGTCTGCTCAGGAGGGAGGCAGCGATCCCTTCTCGTCGGTGGCCTCGCAGCTCATCGCCTTGGGGGCCAAGGGTGTGGTCGCCATGGGCTACTCAGTGTACGCCGAGGCGGCCGAGCGATTCGTGGGGCGTCTGTACGAGGAGTTGGCTCAGGGCAGCGGCGTCTCCCAGGCGGTGGCCGCTGCACGCCGGAAGCTGCTGGCGGAGCCGGAGCGGCACGGGCCCAAAGGGATGCTGAGGCTGGAGGACTGGCCGGTGCCGGTGCTCTACCAGCAGGAGCCCTACGCACCGTTTCGGGCGGCGCCGCCCAGGAAGAGGGGAGAGGAGCTCATTGCCCCGGCGGACCGGCCGACGCGCGAGTCGCCGTCGCTGGTGGACCTCAAGCCGGAGGGCGCCTACGGCTTTGTGGGGCGGGACTACGACCTCCTGCGGCTGGAGCGGGCCTTCCAGGGCAACCGCGTGGTGCTGCTGCAAGGGATGGCCGGCGTGGGCAAGACGGAGCTGGCCTGCGGCTTCGCCCGCTGGCTGACGGACACGGAAGGCCGGGACGGCGGCATCTCCTTCTTCTCCTTTGAGGGGGGTGGTGGCCTGGAGGCGGTGGTGCACCCCATTGGCGTGGCCCTGGGGGGCGATGCCTTTCAGCGGCTGCCGACCAGGGAAGAGCAGGAGGCCGTTGTCCTGGACTATCTGAAGCGCAACCCCGCCCTGCTCATCTGGGACAACTTCGAGCCGGTCAACGGCTTCCCCGAGGGGAACCCACCCCTGCTGGAGGAGGCCGCGCGGGCCAAGCTGGCCGGCTTTCTCAGGGCCCTGCGGGACGGGAAGTCCTGGGTGCTCATCACCAGCCGGCGGGAGGAGCCCTGGCTGGATGTGGGCTACCACCTGCTCGACCTGAAGGGCCTGAACCAGGCTGATGCCGTCGCCCTGGCAGGCAGGATCCTGGAGCAGGCAGGCGTCGATCCTGGCGCCCTCGGCCCCGAGTACCTGGACCTGCTCAGGATGCTAGGCGGCCACCCCCTGGCCCTGCGGGTGGTCCTGCCGAACCTGCGTCGCCACTCAGCGGCGGAGCTCATACGCGCTCTGCAGGAGGGCCTGGACACCTTGGCCCCCACGGATGAGGAAGAGGGGCGCGACCGCTCCCTCACTGTCTCCCTCGACTACTCCTTCGCCCAGATGTCCGAGCGCGCCCGCCGCCACCTGCCCCTGCTGGGCCTCTTCGCCGAGCGGGTAGGGGCGCACGTGCTGGCGGCCCTGTCTTCAGATGCGATGGATGCCTCCTTCGGAGAGACCTACGCCGTCCTCTTCGGGGAGACGCTCTCCGAAGAGGACTGGGTGGACATTCTGGAGGAAGCGGCGCGGGCGGGCATCGTCGAGCGCCTCGGCGGGCACATCTACACGCTCCACCCGGCGCTGCCCTGGCACCTGCGTCGCCAGTTGACCAAGAGCTGCTCGCCCGAGCAGGTCGGCCAGCTCGAGGAGATGCTCATCCGCTTGTACGCAGGTTTGGGCGACTTCCTTGGCGAGCAATTCTCCCGGAATCCGCAGGGGGCGGTGACGGCGACTCTGCTCGAGGAGCCCAACCTGCTGCTGGCCCTGCGGCGGGCGGAGACCAGGCGCCGGTGGGCTGAGGTTCAGGCAATTCTTCAGCCCCTGGGCGAGCTATACGAGCTGCGAAGCCGGCTGGCGGAGTTCAGGCGGCTGCGTGAGCGCCTGCTGGCCGCCGTCGGTGAGGAGCTGGCCGTGGCCAGGGAGCAGGGGGCGGCAGACCTGTGGATGTACCTGAGGGGCGTCGATGCCACCGACGCGCTTGCGCGCAACGACCTGGCGGCAGCGGAGGCTATCTACCGGCTCATCCTGGCCGACCTCCAGGCCCTGAACGACCCGGCGGTAGAGAACAAGATAGGGGTCGTCTATCACCAGTTGGGCAGGGTGGCCCAGGAACGTCGGGAGTGGCAAGAGGCGGAGGACTGGTACCGCAAGGCACTGGAGATCCGCGAGCGGCTGCCGGACGAGTCTCGCGCCGCCTCCGACTATCACCAACTGGGCACGGTGGCTCAGGAGCGGCGGGAGTGGCCGGAGGCGGAGGACTGGTACCGCAAGGCCCTGGAGATCCGCGAGCGGCTGGGGGACGAGTCTCACGCCGCCAACGACTATCACAACCTGGGCATAGTGGCCCAGCAGCGTCGGCAGTGGCAGGAGGCGGAGGACTGGTACCGCAAGGCACTGGAGATCCGCGAGCGGCTGGGGGACGAGTCTGGCGTGGCCGGCGAGTATCACCACCTGGGCTTCGTGGCTCAGGTGCGTGGGCAGTGGCCGGAGGCGGAGGACTGGTACCGCAAGGCCGTTCAGATCGACGAGCGGCTGCAGGACGAGCTTCACGCCGCCGACGAGTATCACCACCTGGGCATTGTGGCCCAGCAGCGTCGGCAGTGGCAGGAGGCGGAGGACTGGTACAACAAGGCCCGGGAAATCTACGAGCGCCTGCGTATGGAGCTTGACGCCGCCGACGAGTATCATCACCTGGGCACGGTGGCCCACGCGCGTGAGCGGTGGCAGGAGGCGGAGGGTTGGTACAAAAAGGCGCGGGAGGTCTACGGGCGGCTGAGAGCGCCAGAACGAGAGGTGATGACGCTGGGCCTATGGGGCCTGCTGAAGAGAGAGCGAGGCGACCACGAAGGTGCGTGCCCGCTCCTGATTCGGGCCTTCGGCCTCAGCCTGCAGCACCAACTGGAGGATCGCCTCGCCTTCGACGCCATCCTCGGCTCTCTCCTCAGCGAGCTGGGAGAGAAGAGGTTCCGCGAGATCTGGCGCGAGGAAACGGGCAAAGCCCTGCCGCCGAAGCTGCTCGCCTTTTTCAGAGAGGCCCACCGGCGCCTGGAGGAACAGGAGAAGGCATCCGACTGAAGGCGGGCGTGAGCCCCCCACAGCGCGCCCCTGGAGGGCCGGGTGGGATTCGAACCCACGACTCCCGGATTAAAAGTCCGGAGCTCTTCCGCTGAGCTACCGGCCCTCATTGCCCTTCGGTGAGATTGTACGTCTAATTGGAGCGAAGTTGCTAGTCCTGCGCCGCCGTTGGTGTCGCCCCCGCATCCACCACGCGGCCGTCCAGCATGCGAACGATGCGCTCCGCCGCCGAGGCGATCTGGACGTCGTGGGTGACCAGCACCAGGGTTACGCCCCGCTCTTGCTGAACCCGGCGCAGCAGGTCCAGCACCATCTGGCCGGCCTTGGAGTCCAGGTTGCCCGTGGGCTCGTCGGCCAGGAGGATGGGCGGATCGTTGGCTAGGGCACGGG
>JALHUG010000203.1 GCA_022866185.1 Dehalococcoidia bacterium | reverse complement strand
GTGCTGCGCATCATCAACGAGCCCACGGCAGCCTCCCTGGCCTACGGCATGGACAAGAGGGAGGAGAAGGTCATCGCCGTCTACGACCTGGGCGGCGGCACCTTCGACGTCTCCATCCTGGAGATCGGCGAGGGGACCTTCCACGTCAAGTCCACCAACGGCAACACCCACCTCGGCGGCGACGACTTCGACCAGCGGATCATCGAGTGGCTGTGCGACGAGTTCAAGCGCGACCAGGGCATCGACCTCAAGAAGGACCGCATGGCCCTCCAGCGTCTGAAGGAGGCGGCGGAGAAGGCCAAGGTCGAGCTGTCCACCGTCATGCAGAGCGAGATCAACCTGCCCTTCGTCACCGCCGACGCCAGCGGCCCCAAGCACATGAACATCGTCCTCACCCGCGCCAAGCTGGAGCAGCTTGTGGGCGAGCTGGTTGAGCAGACCATCGGGCCCTGCCGCCAGGCCCTCGAGGACGCCGGCGTCACCCCCGACAAAGTCGGGGAGGTGATCCTGGTGGGCGGCCAGACCCGCATGCCCCTGGTGCAGGAGACGGTGCAGAAGTTCTTCGGCCGCGAGCCGCACAAGGGCGTCAACCCCGACGAGGTGGTCGCCATTGGCGCCGCTATCCAGGCGGGCGTGCTCAAGGGCGAGGTGCGCGACGTCCTTTTGCTGGACGTGACGCCCCTCACGCTGGGCATCGAGACGCTGGGCGGCGTCGCTACGCCCATCATCCATCGCAACACCACCATCCCCACCGCCAAGAGCCAGATCTTCACCACCGCCGCCGACAACCAGCCGAGCGTGGAGATCCACGTCCTGCAGGGCGAGCGGGCCCTGGCTGCCGACAACAAGTCGTTGGGCCGCTTCCTTCTCGACGGCCTCCTGCCGGCGATTCGCGGCATGCCCCAGGTCGAGGTGAGCTTCGACATCGACGCCAACGGCATCCTGAACGTCAGCGCTCGCGACAAGGGCACCGGCCGCGAGCAGAAGATCACCATCGTCGCGGGCTCTGGCCTCTCCAAGGACGACATCGACAGGATGAAGCAGGAGGCGGAGACCTACGCCGAGGAGGACCGCCGCCGCCGCGAGGAGATCGAGCTGCGCAACCAGGCCGACAGCATGGCCTACCAAGCGGAGAAGACCGTGCGCGACCTCGGCGACAAGATACCGCCCGACATGCACAGCGAGGTCGAGGCCAAGGTGAAGGAGCTGCGCGACGCCCTCCAGGGCACCGACATCGAGGCCGTCCGCCGCGCCATAAGCGTCCTATCGGAGACTATGCAGAGGATGGGCGCCCACGTCTACGGCCAGGCTGGCGCCCCTCCGCCGGAGGGCGCGCCGCCCGGCCCCGAGGGCGAGGGCCCGCCCGACGAGGGCACGGTGGAGGGCGAGTTCCGGGAAGTGTAGGGGGGCGGCGCGCCCGTCGTCGCTCGTCCTGAGCCTGTCGAAGGACGAGGGCCCGCTCATGGTTCGACAAGCTCACCACGAGCGGCTCCAAGAAAGGAAGGCCGGGATGTATCGGCCGCGGCCGTTAGGCAGGACATGCGCAGAATGGACCCTCTGATCTCTCGCATGTCTCGAAGCCCCCACCTTTCGTTGACATGCTCGGCGGCGGCAGATTACAATGGCCGCTGTCCAGAAGCGATCGGAGCGTGGTGATGCGAAAAGACCTGATGGAGATTCTGGCCTGTCCCCTCTGCAAAGGCCCCCTCGAGCTTACGGTGGAAGAGGAAAAGGAGGCAGAGGTTATCAGCGGCTCTCTCTTCTGCCCCAAGTGCTCTCAGCGCTACCCCATCGTCGACTCCATCCCCAATCTTCTCCCCCCGGAGTTGCGGGGATAGCGCGAGGGCACGGCCTACTGGATGTGACGTTGGGAGGTGTCAAACGATGGAACGACCACAAACGACGGGCGTCCTGCTCATGGCGGGTGCTGTCCTCCAGATGATGATCTTCCTCTGGGCTGTCGCCAGGCGTAGCTACATGGCGGTGGCTCTACCGGTGATGGCCGCTCTCGCTGCTATCTCTGCCTTCGCCTTCTGGATTGGCTGGACGATGTTCACCACTGAGAGCGAGCTGGAGGAGGGGTTGGAGGAGGAGGGAGAAGCTATTCCCTAAAACCGGGCTCCCGCCGTCCCCTCGTTTCCCTCACCCTTCTCCCAGCCCGCGGGAGCTATTCTCTTTACCCCCTCTTGCCCCACCGACGCCAGAAGCTCCTTCGTTGTGTTTCCCAGCAGCGGATGGCGCAGTTCGGGTGTCAGCTCGGCCAGGGGCACTAGGACGAAGGCCCTTTCGGCCAGGCGCGGATGGGGAACCTTCAGCTCGGGGGCATCCACCACTCGGTCATCATAGAGGAGGATGTCCAGATCGATGGGCCGCGGCCCCCATGTTTGCCCGCCCGGTCGGCGGCCGATCTCCCACTCCAGGTTCTTAAGGAAGCGCAGCAGGGCTTGAGGCTCCAGGCCGGTGGTGACGCGGCAGACGGCGTTCAGGAACAGGGGCTGGTCGCTCACCCCCTGCGGCTGCGTCTCATAGAGAGAGGATACCTCCTCCAGGCGGGCCAGCGTTTGCAGGCGGGCCAGGGCCATCCGCAGGTTGGCCAGGCGATCGCCCACGTTGGCCCCCAGGCCCAGGTAGACAGTGGCGGCCAGACTGACCATCGCCGGGCGCTAGTCCCGGGCCCGCACGATGGCGTCGGTCATGCGGGCTACGCGAACCATCGCCTTCACGTCGTGCACTCGAACGATGTCGGCGCCGTTGGCGATGGCGATGGCCACGGTGGCCGCCGTGCCCTCCAGCCGCTCGTGCTCCGGCAGGTCTAGCACCTTGCCGATGGTGGACTTGCGAGAGGTGCCGATTAGGATGGGTCGACCGAGGACGCGCAGCTCGCCCAGGCGGCGAAGCATCTCCAGGTTCTGCTCTTCGTTCCAGCCGAAGCCGAAGCCGGGGTCGATGATCAGCCGCTCCTCGGGGATGCCAGCCTGGCGGGCGATGCGCAGGCTCTCCCCCAATCCCGCCAGGAGGTCGCCGATGACGTCGCGAAAGGGGCGACCGCGCTGGTTGTGCATGACCACCGCCGGCAGGCCCGTCTCCGCCGCCAGCAGCGCCATCCTCTCCCCGTCCTGACGGAAGCCCCAGATGTCGTTGATCATGTGCGCTCCCGCCTCTTTGATCGCCCTCTCGGCCACCTCCACCTTGGAGCTGTCGATGCTGACGGGCAGGCTCGTCTCCCGCACCAGCCGGCGGATGACGGGTACAACCCGCTCTACCTCCTCGGCCGCGGACACAGGCTGAAAGCCCGGGCGAGTGGATTCGCCGCCCACGTCGAGGATGTCCGCGCCCTCTGCCTCGAAGCGGCGGCCCTGCTCCACCGCCGCGTCCACATCGCGGCCCAGGCCGTCGCCCGAGAAGGAGTCCGGGCTGATGTTGATCACCCCCATGACGTAGGTGCGGCTGCCCCAGACGAACTGGCGGTCGCGGATGGCGATGGGAGCTAGTACTGGCACTGCGCTATTTTCTCCTCCTGCTGCGACATCCTCTCGGCGATGCTAGACGATTCTTAGCTCTTCCTCGGTGACTTCGCCATCCCGGATGCGGAAGGCGTGCACTCCTGGCTTCTCAGGGCTGCTCAGCGAGACAATGAAGTACAGCGATCCTGGCCACAGGGCGGCGAGGCGAATGTCGGTAGGGGAAGGGTAGGCCGCGCCGTCGGGATGGGAGTGGTAGATGGCCAGGAACTGCCAGCCGTTTTCCTCGCACTCGCGGTTAATGCGGAATAGCTCCTGGGAGTCGATGTTGTAGCGATAGCGGCTGTGCTCCGCGTTGGTGGCCTGATAGAGTCTAAGGACGCGCCCACCCTTGCCGCCCAGGACGCCACAGCACTCGAGAGGCGCCTCCTGGCGGGCGTGGGCGACCATCTCATCGATGTAGTGCTGCTCAATGGTGAACATGGCTACCACACCCTGCTCTCGCCGTCCGCCGCCAGTTCCCTACAGCCCGTGGTCTAGAGGCATGGACAGGTACTTCCAGCCGCCGTCGGCCAGAAGGGCGACGATCTTGCCCTGCTCCATCTGCTCGGCGACGCGCTGAGCGGTGTGCAGGACGGCCCCCGAGGAGATGCCAGCGAAGATGCCCTCCTTCTGGAGCAGTTCGTTGGCGGCAGCGAAGGAGGTGCGCGAGTCCACTACCAGGCGGTCATCGAGCAGCGACTCGTCCAGCACCGGCGGCACGAACCCCTCTTCCAGGCTGCGCAGGCCCTGCACCAGGTCGCCCAGAGGGGGCAGCGTCGCGATGATCCTGATGTTGGGGTTGTGCTCCTTAAGGCGCCGGCCCACTCCCGTAAGGGTGCCACCCGTCCCCAGCCCGGCCACGAACACGTCCAGGTCGGGCAGGTCGCGCAGGATCTCGGGGCCGGTGGTCTCGTAGTGGGCGCGGGGGTTGTTTTCGTTGCCGAACTGGAAGGGCATGTAGTAGCGGCCGTCTTCCTCCACCATCCTCAGAGCCATCTGGATGGCCCCGTTGGTGCCGAGGGCTCCTTCCGAGTAGACGATGTCCGCTCTGAAGGCCTGCAAGAGCCTCGTTCTCTCCTGGCTGACGTTGTCGGGCATCACCACCTTGACCTTGTACCTCTTGACGATGCCGATCATGGCCAGGCCGATGCCTGTGTTGCCGCTGGTGGCCTCCAGGATAATTCGGTCATGCGTCAGCTCGCCGCTCTCCTCAGCCGCCTTGATCATGTAGTGGGCGATGCGGTCCTTGAGGCTACCGCCAGGGTTCTGCCCCTCCAGCTTGGCAAAGATGCGCACCCGCGGATTGGGGCTGACGTTCCGCAGCTCTACCAGGGGCGTATCGCCGATGGCGTCCAGAATGCCGGAGTAGAGCATGCCCCTTTCCTATTAGGTACTCCCCACCAATCGCTGGAGAGCAGCAATAAGCCGCACCTGGCTGATCATACCGCCTCCTTCTGGCCCGCGTCATGCCCAGCTAGAGCCGAGAGGGAGAAGGCTTCGTAGTCGCCGAGCTCATGGATGGTGGGGGCATCGCCGCAAAGCGGGCACTGGGGGTCGCGGCGAGTCCTCACCTGGCGGAACTCCATGGTCAGAGCGTCGAAGATGAGGAGCCGCCCGCACAGCGATTCGCCGAGGCCCAGGATGAGCTTCAGGACCTCGAAGGCCTCGATGACGCCGATAACCCCCGGCAGAGCCCCCAGAAGGCCAACCTGGGACGGGCTGGGCACCACCCCCGTGGGCGGTGGCGCTGGGAAGAGGCAGCGGTAGCAGCCGCGGCCGGGGATGAACACGCTCACCTGCCCCTCGAACAGGAAGACGCCACCGTCTATGTAGGGTTTGCCCGCCAGGTAGCAGGCGTCGTTCAGCAGGTAGCGAGTGGCGAAATTGTCCACCGCACCCACTACGATATCGTACTGGGCGACGATCTCCAGGGCATTGGCTGCAGTGAAACGCAATCTGTGAGGGATGACCCGCACGTCGGGGTTATAGCGGGCGATCGTTTCCTGGGCTGACTCCACCTTCGGCCGCCCGACATCAGGAGTGTGGTGGAGGATCTGGCGCTGGAGGTTGGAAAGCTCCAGCGCGTCGTTGTCGACGATGCCCAGGGTGCCCACGCCAGCCGCGGCCAGGTATATCGCCGCCGGCGAGCCCAGACCGCCGGCGCCCACGACGAGCACCTTGGCATCCAGCAGCGTGCGCTGGCCGGCCTCCCCCACCTGGGGGATCATGATCTGGCGAGAGTAGCGCTGCAGCTGATCCGAGCTGAGGCCCTGGCCGCCAGCGATGGCCGGGATCACCGCCACCTCATCGCCATCGTTCAAAGGGGTCGCTTTCCCCTGAAGGCTGTGAACGTCCTGATTGTTGACGTAGATGTTGATGTGGGCCGGGATCTCGCCCGTTTCGTCCTGGAGCATGTCGCCCAGGGCAGGGTAGCGAGTCCGCAGGTCCTCCAGGAGCTCGCCCACCGTCTGGCCGTGGCCATCCACGTAGCTGCGGTTGCCCGTGACTCGGCGGAATGGTGCCGGTATGTAGACGGTTACGGCCATGCCTTTCTCCCACCCCCGGCCACCGCCGGCACGATGCTCACCTCGTCGCCGTCCTTGAGGGGGGTGGCCAGGCCCTGGAGGAAGCGCACGTCCTCGCCGTTGACGT
>JALHUG010000202.1 GCA_022866185.1 Dehalococcoidia bacterium | reverse complement strand
TGCTCCCTGCCCGGCAGGTTGACAATCAGAGTGCGACCGCGCACGCCAACCACGGCGCGGCTGAGCATCGACATCGGCGTGTGCTTCAGCCCCTCCTGGCGCATGGCCTCGGCCATGCCCGGCACCACTCGCTCGACCACGGCCAGCGTGGCCTCGGGGGTGACATCGCGCGGCGAGAGGCCAGTGCCGCCGGTGGTGATGATCAGATCCAGGCCTGCCTCATCGGCCCACTCCCGCAGGCGAGAGGCGACAACCTCTTCCTCGTCAGGCACCACTTGATAGTGCTCTACCGTCGCCTCCAAGGAGGCCAGCATCTCGCGGATGGCCGCGCCGCTCGTGTCGACGCGCTCGCCACGCGAGCCCTTATCGCTCACCGTGAGGATGCCCACGCGCAAGGCCATGCATCATCTCCCCGGCCAAATTATTGGAATTTCCCACAAATTCCCTTGGATTCTGCTTGACAAGAAATCAGTGGGTGGTAAGATGTCCCATGAAGTGGGGGGTAATGGGGCTTTCCCCCTGAAGTGGGGGTTTTAGGGCTTCCCCCTCCCTCTCTTCTTCGCTCATCGATAATACCACAAGCATTGTCCCTGGGGGAAGCCCCCCTAGCAGCAGGCCAGCGAGGAGGCCTGGCATGGCCTTTCGGGGCACCTACGAGCACACCCTGGACGACCGCGGTCGAGTAGCCATTCCCGCCCGCTATCGCCACCTGTTCAACGAAGGCGTCATCCTGGTGCGGGGCGAGGACGGCTGTGTCGAGGTGTACAACCCCCACGACTTTGAAATTAGCTCCGCGGCCTACACCACCGAGCCGGTCACCACCCGGCACGGCCGCCATCTCCGCCGCACCCGTTACGCCGGTGCCTTTGACGCCGATCTCGACCGTCAGGGGCGAGTTGTCGTCCCGTCATTCCTGCGCCTGTGGGGCGACCTCAACGGGAGTGTCATCATCAACGGCCGTGAGGATTGCCTGGAGATTTGGAATCCCCAGCGCTGGTCCCAGGAGATGGGCGGAATGGGCCAGGCCGTGGCAGAGGAACACGAGTAGCAGGCAGCAAGGCGGTGAATACAACAATCCAGCCGACAGTGCGCCATACGCCAGTCATGGTAGAGGAAGTGCTGCAGGCCCTGGCGGTCCAGCCCGGCGGTCGCTATGTGGATTGCTCCGTCGGCGGCGGCGGCCACGCCGAGGCCATTCTCGAGGCCGCTTCGCCAGGCGGCCTTCTCCTGGGCATCGACGCCGACCCCAAGGCCCTTCAGACAGCCCATAGCCGCCTGGCCCGCTTTAGTGACGCTGTACTGCTGGCGGAAGGGAACTTCCGCGACGTGCAGACCATCTGCCGCAGCCACGGCTTCGCCCCTGTGCACGGCGTCCTCTTCGACCTGGGCCTCTCCTCTCTGCAACTGGCCGAGGAAGGGCGCGGCTTCAGCTTCCAGGTGGACGCTCCCCTGGACATGCGCTTCAGCCCCCAGCAGACGCTCACCGCGGCAGACATCGTCAACACCTACGCAGAGGAGGCCCTAGCCGACCTCCTCTGGCGCTACGGTCAGGAGCCTCACAGCCGCCGCATTGCCCGCCGTATCGTCCAGGAAAGGCCCCTGGAGACAACGACTCAACTAACCAAGATAGTGGAAAAGGCGGCGGGGGGTGGCTACCATCGCCTCCATCCTGCCACCCGCATCTTCCAGGCCCTGCGCATCGCCGTTAATCAAGAGCTGGAAAACCTGTCGGCCGCCCTGGAGGGGAGCCGCGACCTACTGGGATACGGCGGACGTCTGGTCGCCATCAGCTTCCACTCCCTGGAGGATGCCATCGTCAAGAGCTTCTTCCGCCAGGAATCGCGCGACTGCATCTGCCCGCCGGATGTGCCGGCCTGCGTCTGCGACCACAAGGCCAGCCTGAAGTTGATAATGCGCGGCGCTATCAAACCCACGCCGGCCGAGGTGGCGGCCAACCCTCGCTGCCGCAGCGCCCGCCTGCGGGTGGCGGAAAGGCTGTAACAGCATGGCGAGAGCGCATACGGCCATCGCTTATGAGCATCCTGCCCCATGCGCCAAGGGGCGGCCTCTCGGCATGCCGGTGGTGCTGACCATTATCCTGATGGCCGTCGGCCTGGCTGCTTTCCTGCCGCTGCTTCAAGCGAGCCACGTCGTCTATACGAACGATAACATTCGCCAGCTAGAGCGCCAGCGCAACGTCTGGGAAGCCCGCAGCCACGAGCTGGAAGCAGAGATCGCCTCCCTGGCCGCCCTGGACCGCATCGAGAAGGAGGCCCGCCAGCGTCTGAAGATGCAGTCCCCCGAGCACACACTGTACCTCAACGTAGACGTGGCCAGCCCAGAGAGCCAGCCCATCCCTGCCCGCTTCCTGCCTCATACGCAGGAGAGCGCCAAAGAGGAGAAATCCTGGTGGCAGTCCCTCTTGGGCCTGCTGCCCTTTCCCTGACAGAGCCCTAGATGACCAAGCGCAGTCAAACACAGTGGAGGCACATTCAAGCGACGGGAAGAGGGATTCAGGAACCGATGTTCTGCAACATGGCGGACGGTAGATAGTGGCAAAACAAGGCAACGGCATCTCCAAGCGGCTGGGGGTAGTGGTAGTCCTACTCATCATAGCCACCCTCGGCCTGGTGGGTCGCCTGGTTCACCTCCAGATCGTGAGCCACCAGGAGTACCAGGAACAGGCCCAGGACGAACACCAGGGCAGCCTGGTCTTGAACCCTCGCCGCGGCGCCATCCTCGACCGCAACGGCTACCCCCTGGCTGCCAGCGTCGATGCCTACGATGTCCTGGTGGACAGCCAGGTTTGGGACGACCCTGCCCGGGCCCAACAGCGAGCTGAGGCTCTGGCCGATGTCCTGAACCGGCCGCCACAGGACATTCTCAACGACCTGAGCACGTCCATAACCCGCGAGGTCACGGTCGACCGCGGGCTGGACTATCAGGCCAGCCTGCGCGTGGAAGACCGTGGCCTGCCAGGCGTCAGGCTGGTGCGCACCAGTCGTCGTGTCTACCCAGAAGGGAATCTGGCGGCGTCACTGATCGGTTTCATTGGCCGGGACAATGTCGGCCTCACCGGCTTGGAGGCCGACTACGATCGTGACTTGAGTGGCGCCGCCGGTTCCCTA
>JALHUG010000201.1 GCA_022866185.1 Dehalococcoidia bacterium | reverse complement strand
CATCTTGGTGGCAGCCACGGCGAACTGGACGAAGCGGGATGTGCGGCGAGCAACCTTGGCATCCATGTATTGAGCAGGCTCGAAGCCCTTCACCTCGCCAGCGACGCGACAGGTGAAGGGGCTGGCGTCGAAGGCGGTGACCGGCCCCAAGCCGGAGACGCCGTGGGTCAGGTTGTGCCAGAACTCCTCAACGGTGAGGCCAATGGGGCTTACCACCCCGATGCCAGTGATCACCACTCGGCTCACAGCTTCACCTCCGCCTGACCTGCAATCAGAACATCGCCCTCCTGGTTCAGGCACTCCACCGAGCAGACGCCTCGCTCGCCTTCCACACGCTGCACCCGTCCCTGAGCCGTCACCACATCGCCCGGCCGGGCTGCCCCCTTGAAGCGCACCTTCAGCCGCCCGCCAGAGAGCCAGGCCTGGCCGACGGCGGACGTCAGCATCTCCGACAGGTAGGCCAGCAGCAGCATACCGTGGGCGATAGTCCCACCGAAAGGCGTCTGCGCGGCAAAGGCCGCGTCCACGTGGATGGGGTTGAAGTCGCCGCTGGCACGAGCATAGCGGTCGATCTTCTCCTGGCCAAGCATCTTGGCCACGGACGGCAGCTCCGCCCCCACGACCCAGCGCGCCTTGCCTATCGCTTCTTGGCTCATCCAGGCACCATCACAGTCGACCGACCCGCCAGCACCGCCCGGCCGGACTCGTCCGCGCCCTCCATCTCGACATTCAGGACCCACCACCCACCCCACTGCGAACGATGGCTGAGCCAGGCGCGGCAGGTGATCCGCTCACCCACCTCCACCGCCCGCACAAACTCCAACTCCTGAGAGGCGTGAATAGAGCCGGCCGGCAGCACCATCTCCTCCATCAGCGACCGCAGGGCCAGGGCGGCCACCGCCATGGGTGGCACCCAGGCCTTGCCTTCCACCTGGGCCAGACGGGCCAGCGCCTCGTCCTCCACCGCCTCCACATAGCGGGCCACCGCCTCCTCGTCCAGAACGAAGGACGTAGCAGGAAACTGGTGGCCCTTCTCCAGCGCTTCCACGACCATTTTCACACTCTAGATTCCTCTTCCGCTTGAGGCAAGACCTCCAATACAAATGTCACAAAAAAGGACGATCTGCCAATGGCACTATGCGGGTTATCCTATTGCCCCCTCGCGCCTGCCGTGAAGCGGCTGATATCGATGACCCGCCGCTCGTGGGTGCCCTCGCCGATCTTCATCCCCGCCTCGTTGTGGGCCTCAACGGCGAACACACAGCGGCGGCCGTCCACCTCCTGCAGCGTCGTCCTGATGGTGACCTTCATGCCGATGGGCGTCGGTGCCATATGGGCAACGTTTATCCGAACGCCCACCGACTGCTCCCCCGGCTCCAGGAAAGGTAGCAGGCTCTGGAGGGCCGTGGCCTCGATGTGTTCCACCATGGCCGGTGTAGAGTAGAGGGACGCCGCCGGCCCCAGGTGGCGGATGCCCATCTCCGGCGTAGTGACGATGGTCATCTCGTTACTGTGCCCCACGGGTATCTCCTTCATCTCTGCTCCCTCCCTTGACTGCCATGCCCGGCTCGACGGCCGGCTAGGAGGCCCGCCAACCCACGCCTGCCGCTATAGCCTTGAGGCGATCCACGTTCTCCTTGTCCGGCCCCTCGGCCTTCTTGCCCTCCTTGGGGAAGCCCGGCACCTCCAACAGAAAGGGCAGGTCGCGGAAGGCAGGCTGGGCCACGATCACCTCGAACCCCGCGCGGCCGATGTGGCCCTCGCCGATGTTCTCGTGGCGGTCAACGCCGCCCCCCAGGGGGCACTTGGAGTCGTTGGCATGAATGGCCACCAGGTGGGCCAGCCCCACCTCTCGCTCGATTTCGTCCACGGTCGCCGCCAGCCCGCCCGCCGTCGCCACGTCATAGCCAGCGGAGAAGGCATGCTGAGTGTCGAAGCAGACCTTCAGCCGCGGACTGGCCACCTCCTTCATGACGGCCGCCAGCTCGCCGAGCTTCCGGCCAACGCTGTCGCCCATGCCAGCGCTGTTCTCCATGACCAGCCAGGTGTCTTCGGGCGTTTCGGCCAGAACACGGCGAACTGAGTCCACGATCTGGCCGAACACGTTTGCATAGCCCAACCCCCGATGGCTGCCGATGTGGAAGATGAGCCCCTTGGCTCCAATAGCCGAGCTGAGCACCATATCGGCGATGAGGGCGTCCTGGGACTTGATCAGGTTCTCGGGGTTGCTGGTGGCCAGGTTCACCAGGTAGATAGCATGGATGAAGATCGGCCAGATGTCGGCCGCCGCTGCCCGCGCCCGGAAGGCCGCAGCATCCTGCGGGAGGTAGGCGCTTCGCCGCCAGCTCTGAGGAGCAGCCCCGAAGATCTGGATGGTCTCCGCCCCCATGGCCTGGGCCCGCTCGATGCCCTTTTCCAACCCGCCCGCCGTGGAAACGTGAGCCCCGATCCTCATCCTTTCTCCTTCTCCCGCCTGATAACGTGGCCACTATTATATCCGCCAGAAGCGGTATGCCAAAACCCTGCCCCGAGAGCGGCAGTCATGCGATGGGCCTATTCGCCTAGACCCCCTACCGAGGCCATTGTAGAATAGCGATGTCGAGGCAAGCCTTGGCCAGAGGGACAACCATGTCGGACAGGCTGCAGCAGGAGATCGAGGAGATCCTCGGCAAATATAAAAGGTTCCCCCTGCGAGAGCCCTTCTGGCGACGCGTCCGCCGCAGGTTGTCGCGCTGGCTCAGCAGCCTGAGTCGGTGGCCCACCTCCCACCTGCCTCGTATCACCGTGGGCCGGGTGATGCTGGTGGGCATAGCGATGATCATAGCGGCCTACTACTTCAGCTTCGGCAGCGATTCCATAACCCGTTCGGTGATTGTCGCCGGCCTGATCCTGTTCGTAGCGGCGTTCGTCTTCTCACTACGCCGCCGCACTCCTTACGTCGAGAAGCGTTGGCGAGGCCGGACGCTGGAGATCGGTCAGCCGGGCATGGGCGAGCGCCTGCGCTCGGGGTGGGCTCGCTGGCGCTCACGGGGGCGAACCCATCTCTAGCCACTCCTTCGACAACCCCTTGGTGCCCGCCAGGCTCACTCCCCCTCTGCCCCACTTCTCATTCCTGTGGGTCCTACTCCTCGGCTGCCTCGCCCTAGCGGCCTGCCACGGCACAGAGCCATCCGCCCAACCCTCCTCGACTGCCACCCTCGCCCCCACCCCCACAGCCACCCCAGCCGCCCTTGCCTCCCTGATCAGCGGCGAACAGGCCTACCAGCATCTCCTGGTTCTGAGCGAGGACATCGGCTCGCGGCCGGCCGGCAGCGACGCCGAGCGCCAGGCTGCCCAATACATCTCCCAGCAGCTCACCACCTACGGCTATCAAACAGAGGTGCAGGAATTCACGTCTAGATATTATGTCGAGGAGCCCTCTGTCCTGGAGGTAGTGTTGCCCACGCCTCTATCACTCGACCCCAGCGCCCTTCGCCTGAGCGCCAGTGGAGAGGTGACAGCGGAGCTGGTGTCGGCAGGCTTGGGTAGACCCCAGGACTTCCCGCCCGAGGGGTCGAAGGGCCGCATCGCCCTCATCGAAAGGGGGGAGCTGTCCTTTGCGGACAAGGTGACCAACGCCGCTGCCAACGGCGCGGCGGCGGTGATCATCTACAACAACGTTGAAGGCCCCTTCCAGGGCGAGCTCCAGAAGGAGAGCCCCATACCAGCGCTTTCTCTATCGCAAGCCGAAGGCCGCCAGCTACAGGCCCTGCTGGCGGAGGGCCCGCTGACGGTGCACCTGCTCGCAAAGTCGGGCCAAGAGACCAAGACCTCGCAGAACGTCATCGCCCGCCCGCCGCAGGACGATTGCCGGGTCATTGTGGGCGCCCACTACGACTCGGTGGCGGCAGGGCCGGGAGCCAACGACAACGCCTCGGGCAGCGCCACCCTTCTGGAGATAGCCCGCGTGCTCGACCTGAGGGGCCAGGAGGAAGGCGTGTGCTTTGTGGCCTTTGGCGCCGAGGAGACAGGTCTATTCGGCAGCCGCCACTTCGTCGCCAGCCTCGCCTCCCAAGATCAGCCCAGCCCACAGGCGATGGTCAATCTGGACATGGTGGGGGTGGGAAACGAGTGGCAACTCATGGGCTCGCCCAGCCTGGTCGAGAAGATCGACCAAGGAGCAGCAGCGTTGGGGCTAGACCCGGTGCCGATCGAATCCAGCCTCGAAAGCGACCACATCAGCTTCACGGATGCGGGCATCCCAGCCATCCTCATCTATCGCTTCGAGGACCCCCACCAGCACACAGAATACGACCGGGCCGAGTTCGTCCAGCCACAACTCCTGGAGGAGGCAGCAAAGCTGACCCTCCTGGCCCTAGACGAACTGCCAAGCCACTGAAGCACAGCGCGAAGGTTCTCTCAAGACTCCCTGGCCCAACTCCTTGCCGCTGGCCAGCCGTTACTGTAATATGCCTCTGAAACGCTTGGCAGGCAGAGTGTCAGGGGGAAAGGATGATGGTATTCATAAAGTTTCTCTTGCCAGCGCTCTGCGTGGCTGTCATCGTCCTGGCGCTAGCCTGTGGCGAGGAGAAGCCGAAGGATGGCGGGGGCACCCAGAGTCTCACCGACCCTCGCACCGTTGCCACGGCTACGCCTTGGGCAACGCCTCCACCTGTGGTCTACGTCGAAGGGGGCGAAGATGGGGGCGCAGGCCCTGCGGGACCAGCGAGTGGAACGTACACCGTTCAGGAAGGGGACACCCTATACGACATCGCCCAGCGCTTTGAAGTGAGCGTGGACGATCTCATGGCGGCCAACGAGATCACCGATCCGGGGAGCCTGTCTGTAGGGCAGAAGCTGGTCATTCCCGGCCAAGAGTCCGGCGGCGCGCCGGAGGAAACCGCAAGCCCAGAGGCAGAGCCTGCCGCTGCCACGCCCGCGACCACCGCCGAGGGGGTCTACATCATCCAGGAAGGCGACTATCCGAGCTCTATCGCCGAGAAGTTTGGCGTTTCGGTCGAAGAACTGATGGAAGCCAACGGCATTACCGACCCCACCAGCCTTAAGGTGGGACAAGAGCTCACAATACCCACACCCACGCCTTCGGACTGAGGTGGACAAGCAGAATACTCGGACAGTGCCAAGCCGAACCTCCTTGCGCCGGATGCGGAGGCATGCGAGCATCAAGAACTCGATGATAGCCAATGGCCACAGAAGACAAGTTCGCTGAACTGAGCAAACTAAAGAAACAGGCCACGCTGGGCGGCGGCAAGGAACGTATCGAAGCCCAGCACGCTCGCGGCAAGCTCACAGCGCGCGAGCGCCTCAACCTTCTCCTGGATGAAGGAAGCTTTGAAGAGATCGATTCCCTGGTTGTCCACCGGGGCACTGAATTCGGCATCGACAAGCAGCGCTTCTACGGCGACGCCGTAGTCACCGGCTATGGCAGGATCGATGGCTGCCCTGTTCTGGTCTTCTCCCAGGACTTCACCGTCGTCGGCGGCTCCCTGTCGGAGGCGGTGGCCGAGAAGATCGTCAAGGTCATGAACCTGGCCATGAAGGTGGGCGCCCCCATTATTGGCATCGACGACTCGGGGGGCGCCCGCATCCAGGAGGGGGTGGCCAGCCTCAAGGGCTACGGCGATATCTTCCTGGGCAACGTTATGGCCTCGGGGGTCATACCCCAGATCTCGGTGATCATGGGGCCCTGCGCCGGCGGCGCCGTCTATTCCCCTGCCATCACCGACTTCGTCTTCATGGTAGAGGGCACCAGCCAGATGTACATAACCGGCCCCGATGTCGTCCGCGCCGTCACCGGCGAAGAGGTGACCCACCAGGAGCTAGGCGGAGCCAAGGCCCACGCCAGCCAGAGCGGCGTCTGCCACTTTGCCATCGCCGGCGAGGAGGCCTGCCTGAGCGAAGTGCGGCGGCTGCTCTCCTTCCTCCCCTCGAACAACATGGAGGACCCGCCGCGCCTGGAGCCCAAAGATGACCCCCGGCGGACAGCCGATGACATGTTGACCATCGTACCAGCCGACCCCACTCAGTCCTACGACATGCACGAGGTCATCTACCGCATCATCGATGATGGCGACTTCATGGAGGTGCACTCCTCCTGGGCGCAGAGCATCATTGTCGGCTTCGCCCGCATGAACGGGTGGCCAGTGGGCATAGTGGCCAACAATCCCCAGGCGTTGGCGGGGGTGCTGGACATCGAGTCCTCCCGCAAGGGGGCCCGCTTTGTCCGCTTCTGCGATGCCTTCAACATACCCATCGTCACCCTGGCCGATGTCCCCGGCTACCTGCCGGGCACCGGCCAAGAGCACGGCGGCATCATCACTCACGGCGCCAAGCTTATCTACGCCTATGCTGAGGCCACCGTCCCCAAGGTCAGCGTCATTGTGCGCAAGGCCTACGGCGGCGCCTACATCGTTATGGGCAGCAAGCACCTCCGCGGCGACATCAACTACGCCTGGCCCGCCGCCGAGATCGCCGTCATGGGGCCCGATGGAGCGGTCAACATCATCTTCAGCCGGGAGATCGCGCGCAGCGAGAAGCCTGAAGAGAAACGCCAGCAACTCATCGAGGAGTATCGGACCAGGTTTGCCAACCCCTATGTCACCGCTTCCCGCGGCTTCATCGATGATGTCATCGACCCGCGGCAAACGCGCTATCAGGTCATTCGCGCCCTGGAAATGCTGCAGAACAAGACCGATACCAACCCATCCAAGAAGCACGGCAACATTCCGCTGTGAGCCCCGCCTGCCCTCAGTAGCGCGCTGGGATGAGCAGCCAGGGCCACAGTTCTGGGCAGACGGCAGACCCCAAAGGGACGGAGAGAGGTTCCACGCACAAACGAACGCCAAACGAGACGCCGGGCCATCCGAAGAGGGTGGCAGGTTTCTTATCTGATGGCAGCCGCGTGGTGACAGCCTATGGAAGATAACAAGGGGGTAATGGCCGCCATCACGGCCGCCGTCGCCGCCTACCTCGAAGAGGAAGAAAGGGCTCGTTTGGCTGCGGCGCCCCAGGCCAGACCTCTCGCGCCAATCAGCCGGTGGCGGGTTGTTGGCAGTCGGGAGATGATGCGACCGCGCGCCTTGTGGCAGCAAAGCACGGCCTGGAGAAGGGCAGGGAGGAGGACAGTAACATGATCCCGGCAAGCGAACTGACCACTGAAAAGGTCAAGACCAGACCGAAGGCAAAAGACCCGGTCAAGATCTGTGATATCACCCTCCGCGATGGCCATCAATCCCTCCTGGCTACACGGATGCGCACCGAGGATATGGAACTGCTGGCCGACGACATGAACAAGTGCGGCTTCTACGCCATGGAGGTCTGGGGGGGAGCCACCTTCGATGTCCCCCATCGCTTCCTGGGCGAAGACCCCTGGGAGAGGCCGCGAATCCTCAAGAAGCTCATGCCCAACACCAAGTTCATGATGCTGCTGCGCGGGCAGAACCTGGTCGGCTATCGCAACTACCCCGACGATGTAGTCAGAGCCTTCTGCCACGAGGCGGCTGAGGCGGGGATCGACATCTTCCGGGTATTCGATGCGGTCAACGACGAGCGCAATCACGAGATGGCCTACAAGGCCATCAAAGAGACCGGCAAGCACATTCAGGGAGCCATATGCTATTCACTTACCCAGCCCCGCCTGGGCGGGCCCGTCTACAACATCGACTACTTTGTCAACAAAGCGCTCATCCTTCAGGAGATGGGGGCCGATTCCATCTGCATCAAGGACCAAGCCGGGCTCATATCGCCCTACGACGCCTATGACTTGGTCAAGGCGCTCAAGGAGCGTCTGCGAGTCCCCGTTCAGCTCCACACTCACTACACCAGCGGACAGGCCAGCATGGCTCACCTGAAAGCCGTCGAGGCCGGCGTCGACATCGTTGACACCTCCCTGGCTCCGTTCGCCCACCGTACTTCCCACCCAGCGATCGAGCCGCTCGTGGTAACCCTCTACGGAACAGAGCGGGATACCGGGCTCGATATCGAGCAACTGATCAAGTGCGACCGAATGCTCGAGCAGATCGCCCCCAAGTACAGGGACTTCCTCGACACCTCAAGGATGGCGGTCATCGATCCGGAGGTGCTCTCGCACCAGATCCCCGGCGGCATGACCTCCAACTTCATCTCCCAGTTGAAAGCTGCCGATGCCCTTGACCGACTGCTCGAATGCCAGGAAGAGACGATGAGGGTGCGCGAGGACCTCGGTTCTCCGCCATTGGTTACCCCTACCAGCCAGATCGTAGGGGTCCAGGCAGTGCAGAACGTCCTCGCCGGGCGCTACAAGATGATAACCAAAGAGGTCAAGGACTACTGCTGGGGTCTCTATGGCAAATCGCCGCTCCCCATTGACCCCGAGGTGCAAAAGACGGCCCTCAAAGGCTATGAGCGAGGCGAGGAACCGGTCACCGTTCGCGCCGCCGACATGCTCGAGCCGGAGCTGGATAGGGCCAAGGAAGCCACTAAGGACGTCGCCAAGAATGTTCCTGATGCCCTCATATATGCTCTCTATCCCACTACCGGGATGAGATTCCTGAGACTGAAGTATGGCCTGGATAAGGAAATCCCTGCCGATTGGAAGCCGCCCAATGCGCCAAAGACCCTGGAGGAAGTGAAGAAAGAGGACGAGCTCATCGAGTTGGCCAAAGCGGGCAAACTGGTGGACAAGTCCGAAGCGGCGCCGCCTGAAAGGGGCCCCGGCATCCGCACGTTCAACGTGTTTGTCGGCGATGAATACTATCAGGTGGATGTGGAAGCGGTTGGAGGCTCCCCGGCCACACCTGTCGCCTCATCGACCGCCAGAAACCCTGCGCCCGCTGCGGCAACGCCAAGACCGGCTCCACCGCCGAAGAAGCAAGCCCCGCCGGCAGCCGCGGCCGCAGAGGTCGCTGCCGGAGAGGCGGCGATTGTGGCGCCCATGCCGGGGATGATCATTCGCTATGAGGTCAGCGTGGGCGACCGGGTCAAGGCCAACGATGTGGTTGTTGTCTTCGAAGCCATGAAGATGCAGAACCATATCCCCAGCCCCATTGACGGAACGGTCAAGGCGATAAACTTTGGCCCCGGAGATCCGGTGCCCAAGGGTGCGGTCATGGCGATAATCAGCCCCTAAGGGAGCGCGCTAGAGCCCTTCCGTGCTACCATCAATATGGGGGCGATGTTCCGGAAGTGACCGAGTGGCAGGCAATCCTGGAGCCGGTTCACCGTTGGTGGCTTGATTCTCGACCCCCGCCTGAAGGCGGGGGCATCGGATTCGCCTCCCCATGCCCCAGCCTTATGGCGATCAAGAAAATAAGAACACCCCTGAGGGTTTCCGCCGAAGGCGGATCCGCCTCTGGCGGAGAAACCCTCAGCTTTGGGGAAGCTGCGGGATTTATCCCGCAGAGGTGAATTTAAATAGTTGAACGCCATCAGGCTGGGGTTGTGTGTGAACCCAGGAGCCCAGAACCCACCAAACATGAACCAGTTACGCAATCCTCCCGGAAAACCAAGCAGAGAACACTACGGGGGCCCGAAACCTTGGCCAAGAGTCTGACCTACAAGGTCCTGGAAGAGCACCTGGTCTCCGGCAAGCTGGAGCCGGGAAACGAAATAGGTGTCCGGATCGATCAGACCCTTACCCAGGACGCCACCGGCACCATGGCCTACCTTCAGTTCGAGGCCATGGGCATCCCCCGGGTGCGCACCAAGCTCTCCGTGAGCTATGTCGACCACAACATGCTCCAGGCCGGCTTCGAGAACGCCGATGACCACCGCTTCCTCCAGAGCATCGCCGCCAAGTACGGCATCTACTTCTCTCGCCCCGGCAATGGCATCTGCCACCAGGTGCATCTCGAGCGCTTCGGCGTGCCGGGCCAGACGCTCCTGGGCTCCGATAGCCATACGCCTACCGGCGGCGGCCTGGGCATGATGGCCAT
>JALHUG010000200.1 GCA_022866185.1 Dehalococcoidia bacterium | reverse complement strand
CGGGCTCGTCCTCGAGGGCCTGCTCGATGAGGGCGACCGTCTCCTGGCAGGGGTGAAGGCGGGCCAGTAGCTCGGCCCCTTCGGCCACGTCTTCCCCATCGCTGGCCATGGCCTGGCGCAGGGCCGGCACCAGCGCCAGGCCGCGGCGGAGGCTCACCACCTCTCGCGGCGACGCCACGCCAGCGCTGATGCGCCCCAACAGGCGCTCCAGGTCGGCCATCTTGGCCAGCAGGGCGCTGACCTGGCCGCGGCGCACGGCGCTCTGGAAGAAGAACTGCACCCTATCCTGGCGTCGGTGGATATGGGTTATGTCGAGCAGGGGCTGCCCTAGCCAGCGGCGGAGGAGGCGAGCGCCCATCGAGGTCTTGGTGAGGTCGATGGTGGAGAGCAGCGAGGCGGCGCCTGGGCCGTGGCGGATGCTGGCGAACAGCTCGAGGTTGCGGCGGGTGTGGCTATCGAGGGTCATGAAGGCGGAGGTGTTGTAGGTGGAGAGGCGGGTGATGTGGGCCAGGACGGCGCGCTGGTTGTCCTGAAGGTAGGCGAGGACGGCGCCGGCGGCGGCCACGGCCAGGGGCAGGTCGGCGCAGCCGAAGGCCTCGAGGGAGGCGGCGCCGAAGTGGGCCAGCAGGAGCTCGGCGGCCGCCTCCGGCTGGAAGCGATGCGCCTCCAGGTGGCTGACGGTCGTCTGGAGGCCTTCGGGCGGCTCCTGGCCTTCGGGGAGCACCAGCTCGGCGGGCCGCAGGCGGTCGAGCTCGGCGGGCAGGAGGCCGGCGTCCATCTGGGCGACGGCGAACTCGCCCGTGCTCACGTCCACGTAGGCGAGGCCGGCGCGATCGCCTTCCAGGGCGAGGGCGGCCAGGTAGTTGTTGGCCCGCTGGTCGAGGAGATCGCCCTCGACGACGGTGCCGGGAGTGACGACGCGCACCACCTGGCGCTCCATGAGGGTGCGGTCTTTGGCGGGCTCGCTCACCTGCTCGCAGATGGCCACCTTGTATCCTTTAGCGATTAGTTTAGCCAGGTAGCCATCGAGGGCGTGGTGGGGGATGCCCGCCAGCGGCACCCGCTGCCCCTTGCCGATGGGGCGCGAGGTGAGGACGATCTCCAGCTCGCGGGAGACGAGCTCGGCGTCCTGGTCGAAGGTCTCGTAGAAGTCGCCCAGGCGGAAGAACACGATGGCCTGGGGGAAGCGGCGCTTGATCTCCAGGTACTGACGGCGCAGGGGAGTGGTCATGGGGCAGTGGCTCCTCCCGAGGCTCGAGGCTAGGCTGCTCGAGGGATATTATAGCGCGTCGGGTGACGGAGGGCGCGTTATCCGCCGCCGGTCAGGATGCGCAGCTCGGCGCCGAAGACGGGGTCCGGGCCGAGCTCGGCTTCGGTCTGGCTTACGGCGTCTTCCGTCGTGAGTCCTTCGATCAGCAGGAGCTCAAGCAGCCTCTCCGTTGCCGCGTCGGAGTGGCTCCACGATATCGGGCCGTCCCAGCTTATGAAGGCGCTCGCCCCCTTGTCCAGGAAGGCCTGGCCGGTTGTCTGCGACTGGAGCCCGTCACAGCCCATCAGTATGATGGTCGCGCCTTCGAATTCGCCCCGCATGCCTGCTCTGACAAACTCTGCCCTTATGCCGAAATATTCATCGCCGCCTTCATAGTAGCGGACCTCGGCCAGCCGCTGCGCCTTCTGATCCTCGTACCACCTTGTCGGGCTATAGGGCTCAGAGGTAAAAACGACGACCTCGTCTAGCAGCTCGTCTCGCCAGACCTTTCTGAGCCGGGCCGAGTGAGACCTCAGCACGATGAGGTCATAATCATGAGTGGGAAGCTCCCGGTACAAGTCTACTGTGACCCCTTCCCCCGGGTAGTAGTCGACGGCGTATCCGGCACCTTGGAGTAGGCCCGTCGCGGCTGCGATGAACTCCGGGTTGGCCTCGTATAGGCTGACCTGGTCCACGATGGCCGCCGTCCTGGGCTCGGCGGGAGGGCCGCCGCCAGACGACAGGTTGTGGAACAGCAGCCCACCGACCAACGCGACGACGACAAGAGCGACAGCCGCTACGCTGACGAGGACGATCGCCGCCAGCGTACGCAGGCGCCGGCCTCGCTTGAGGCGCTTCTGTCTGGCCCGCCGACCCATATCACCCGCGAGCTAGCGTGAGATGGCCCTACCGCAGCCACCGTCTCCTGGCATACCAGCCGCCGCCGGTTAGGGCGAGAAGGGTCACAACGCCAGCGACGGCCGCCGCTAGCGGCGCGGCATAGTCGCGGCCGGAGGACGAACCGGATGCCCGGGCAGCGGAGTCAGACCCGACGACGATGGCTTCGGCTATGCCGCCGCCGTCCACAATCCCCGTGATTCCCAATTGGTCTAGCAACTGCGGCCCGCCCTTCCGCGTCGAGATGTCCTGGAAGAGGTTGGTCATTCTGGTTATCAGCCCCGGCTTGAGAGCGGGGTTGCGGAAAGCCGCCACGACGTCATCGATAAGGGACTCCGCCTGCGTAACCAAGGCCTCCTCGTCGTCACGAGAGCCGCAGTCGATGCTCTCCCTGAAGATTTTGGCGTGGAGTAACTCGTGAACGGCGGTAGAAGCCGAGTCCGTGAGCCCGAGAGGAGGGCGTACGACGTTACCCTGCCTCAGGTTCTCGGCGTCCTGGGCGTTGAAGACCGTATGCGTATTTCCATCGTACACGATGGCGATTTGCGAGCCCGCGAAATTTATACCGATACCAAGCAGACCGAGCGGACCGCCGCCCGGTCGGCACATCACGGCGAGCTTACCGGCTGGGACGTTCACCCCGCCCGAGTTCACCCTCTCCTCGTGGAAGTGCCCCTTAAGGAACGCACTATACAGGGCCCCCGTGTCGATGCCCGCCTTCTGGAGCTCGACGATGACGTTGCTTACGCCCCTGCGGATCGCACTATCGTCCTTGGAAGCGCCGTCCGCCAACGAGTGTGGCAAAGCGGCTGCTGGGGCGTTTGGCGAGCCGGTTTCCACCGTTGGCACTGTCTGCACCAGAACCGGCGCGCTCGTGTCGGGTCCTAGGCTTGCCGTCACGAAAGTCGATCCCAGACCAGTACCGTGGAAAAAGCCCGAGCTATCGACCACGCCGATCTCCGGGTTGGACGACGCCCAGTCGGCCAAGGTGGTCACGTCTTGGGAGGAGCCATCATCATGGACGAGAAAGGCCCTAAGCTGAATGTCTGTGGCCCCAGTGGGGTTATCGAAGGCGAACATGGTGAGCTCAGGCGGATCGGGCAAGTCCGCCACGACTCTAATGAACGAACCCCCGGCCTGAGCGCGGTCGCCGCTGCCGAGAAAGCCCACGATTGCGGCCAGCAAGGCGACGGCCACCACAAAAGCTATTCTCTTTGGCACCTTCGCACCCCCTTCTGGAAAACGAGCACCGCGGGTCGTCCGGTGGGCCTAAACGAGCCGCGGTTGGCCGCATGGCCGGTCGCCTTGCGCAACCGGCGCCACGCCGCACCCCCCGTATCGGTGCCTTGCATTATAGTCAACTCTCGGAAAATGTCAAGCGTGTAGGGGGAGCTATTTTGTGAGTTTTTTCGTGGGGAGTGTTCTCAGAATCGGTGAGCATGCATAAAGCGATCGCGGCCGGTGCTACCCCGCGCCAGCGCCTCGCCTTCGCCGCTATCCCTGCGCTCGTTCCACGTCGGCGGCGAGCATGGCCGCCACCTCCTCCCCCAGGCGGATGCTGTAGTTCTGGCCGCGGTCCTCGGGGTAGATCTGGGTCATGTTGGCCAGATACAGCCCCTCGATGGGCGTGCGGTGCTCGGGGAGCGAGCGCGAGTAGTGGGTGGCGATGATCGGCTGGGCGAAGGGCCCGCGGAAGAGCCAGCGGCCGGCCACCCACTCCGGCGAGAACTGGGGATTGATGCGCTTCAGGTGGGGGAAGTAGACGTCGCACAGCTCGTCGATCCCCATCTGGAGGAGGGGCGAGGCTTCCTCCAGGTAGTTGGAGAGATAGACCACGTGCAGGTCGCCGTAGTGGCAGCGCTCGATGAAGTTGGTGTGCTCGATGAGGGCCAGGAAGGGGATGGAGCGGTCGCTGATGTTCATCCAGTAGATGGGCGATAGCGACTGCTTGAGGGCCAGCACCAGGCAGAGAGCCCACTGATACTGCACAGCCGCCAGCTTGGTCGCGTAGTCCTGAGGGAGCTGGGGCGCCAGGCCGAGGAATGTCCGGTTGGGGACGGTGGCGATGACGGCGTCGCAGGCTATTCTCTCCCCTTTCCCCCCACCTGCCTCCAGGGCGACGGCCCGCCCGTCCTCCACGATCACTCGCTGCACCGGCCGTCCCGTCTCCAGCACGCCGCCCATCTGGCGGATGCGCTCGGCCAGCGTATCGACCAGCAGGCCGAAGCTGCCCATCAGATAGCCCAATTGCTCCTTCTGGCCGGCTCCTCCCTTGCGGGAGGCGAAGCGCAGGTGGATCTTGCTCCAGAACCAGGCCATGCTGACGTCGTCCGCCCGCTGGCCGAACTTGCCGCGCAGGAGCGGCCCCCAGACGACGTCGTAGTTGCGCTGGCCGGCGTGCTTGATGATCCATTCCTTGGCCGTGACGCTCTCGTACGGGTGCCAGTTCTTCTGTCGCCGCAGCCAGAGGCCCACCAGCCCCAATCGCACGCGGTCGATGAGGGAGATGGGGGTGAAGCGCAGCAGGTCGAGAGGCGTGACGAAGTCGTACACGCGGCCGTCGTAGAAGATGCCCACCTTCGATTCCCGCCAGATCAGGCGGTCGGCCAGGCCCAGCTCGTCGATCAGGGCCGTGACGGTGGTGTCGGTGGAGAAGATGTGGTGGTAGAACTGCTCGATGCGGCTGCCGCCGATCTCGAACGTGCCGACCAGCCCTCCCAGGTCGGGCTCTGCCTCCAGCAGGTGGACCTGGAAGCCCCGCTGGCAGAGACGATAGGCGGCGGCCAGGCCGGCCAGTCCCCCACCGATGATCGCCACCTTCATTCGCTGCTCTCCCCTCCCAGAGCCACGCTGGGCCGGGCTGGCCGCCGCAGGGTTTCGGCCAGTGACAGGTTGATCACCCACAGGAAGAGCAGTCCAGCGGCCACGACCGGCAGCAGCACCAGGGCGTGCAGGGCGGCGGCGTATGCACCCGCCACTCCACCGCTCACGCCCACGAACTGCAGCGTCTCCTTCGTCAAGAGCTCGAAGGGCCCGACGCCGCCCGAGCTGGAAGGAAGGGTTATCGCCAGGTTGGCTGCCGCCGCCACCATCATGAAGATCGGGAAAGCCTCTCCTAGATTGAAGGAGATGCCCACCATGAAGTACATGGTGGACTCCAGTGCCCAGGCGACGACCGTGGTGATCAGTACCGCGGCGATGCGCCAGGGGCTCTGCAAAGCGCCTAGCCCCACCATGAACGAGCTAGCCCACTGACCGCCTTTCTCCTGGGCTCGCGCTGGCAGGAAGCGCAGGAGCCTTGCCAGCCAGCGTTCGGCTCGTTCCTGGGAGGAGGCCATGAACAAGAAGAGGGCGAAGATCGCCACGAAGATGGCGGTCATGGCGGCAGCCAGGATGCCCAGCTCGCGGCTGAGGCCAACGAAGGCGCCCACGCCTATCAGGAAGACGACCAGCACCAGCCCGTCGAATAGACGCTCCACGGCGATCGTGCCCAGGGTGGCCATGATGTTCAGACTGTGCCTCTTGTCCATGATGTAGGCCCGCACGAGCTCGCCGGTGCGAGCGGGCAGGAGGTTGTTGGCCATGTAGCCGATGATGACGATGGGATACAGGGTCTGCGCGGAGAAGTTGCCCATCGGCTGCAGGAGATAGCGCCACCGCAGGGAGCGGAACCAGGCCGAGACGAACCAGACAGCGATGGCGGGGGCGAACCACCAGTAGTTGGCGTCGGCCAGGGCCTCGCCCATTTCTCGCAGGTCGGTGAAGGCAAAGAACAAACCCAGGAAGAGGGCTGTCCCCAGCATGCCGAGCCAGACCTGACGATTGCGCAGCAAGATGTTTGGCCTGCCTTCTCCTCCCGGCTGGATAGAATACGCATCATTATAGGGTGGGGGCAGTCGATGGGGCAACGCGAACTGTCGCAGGGAGGGGCTTTCTAACCCTGCGGGATGAATCCCGCAGCACCAATGGCCACCAACAACGAACCAGTTATCGTTGCAGGACGGACGAGGTTAGGGCACAGGCATATCGGTCAGGGGGACGCGGCGGATCTGATTGGCGCCGCTGTTTGAGATGTAGAGGAAGCCCCGGTTGTCCAGCGCCAGGCCGGTGGGGTTGATTAGGGCCTTCTCACCGGTGCCCTCCAGGGTGGATAGGATGCTGCCGTCGGCCCCGATGCGCAGGACGCGATGGCGGGCAGTCTCGCTGGCGATGATGCTGCCGTCGGGGGCCAGGACCAGATAGGGCTTGGTGGACGGGTCATCCGGGATCCAGCCCGGCATAGGGAACTGGGCCACCGGATTGAACTGCTTGTCGAAGCGCTGGATGCGGCTGTTCCAGGCATCGGCCACAATGATGTCGCCGTTGGCGGCGAACTCGACGCCAACGGGCTCGCGGAGCTCCCCTGGCTCCGACCCGGGCTTGCCCAAGCTTGCCAGGAAGGTGCCGTCGCCGGCGAACTTGAGGATGCGGTTGGTGCCGGTATCGGCGACCCAGACGTTCCCCTCGGAATCGACGGCCACATCGCGCGGGCCCCAGAAATCGTAGGCTTTGGGGTTGGTGAGATCGGAGGCTGGCTTACCCCACTGGGTGACGAAGTTCAGGTCGCGGTCGAACTTCTGGATGCGGTTGTTCCAGGTGTCGGCGACGTACAGGTTACCCTGGCTGTCCACCGCCACCCCCCAGGGCTCGTTGAACTCGCCCTCGCCATCTCCTGGCGAACCCACCTCGGCTATGAAGTTGCCCTCTGCGTCGAACTTCTGGACGCGATCGTTGCCGCTGTCGGCGACGTACAGGTTGCCGTCGCCGTCCACGGCCAAGCCGGCCGGCTTGCCGAATCGACCGGGGCCAGAGCCGTGCTCGCCCAGGGTGAACCTGCCCTCGCTATCGGCCTTGGGCGCCTCGAGCGGTTCCTCCCGGCGGGCGATCTCCTCAGGCGTGAACTCCTTGGGGAAATAGGCCACCGCATCCGCCGAGCCCTTGGGCTCCGGCGGCTCGTGGTCACGGAAGTAGCGCCACCAGGTGTGCCAGGTATCGCCATCGCCCAGAGTCGCCACAAAGTCAGCGAAGGTGGTCATGATGTTCTTGTGCTTCCCGTTTCCCAACTCCTCGAGGCTCCGATAGGTCTCGGGGAACCACCAGCGGTGAGGATAGCGCTGCCCCGGCCCGTAGCCCTGCAGGTGGGACTGCATGGCGGCGTCGTTGTCGACAGTGACCAGAGCGATGGCGTTGGCGGGTAGATCGTAGCCGCCGGCCATGTTGGGATACTGCACATCGTGGTAGTCGCGCAGGTACCAGACCCAGGGCCAGGAGAAAGCGATGCCACCGTCGTCCACGCGGATAGGCAGGTCTTTGCCCAGGCCCGTCTCCTCCGCCACCTGCTCGATCTGATGCATGATCCTGGGAATGGCGGGCGAGCTCTGGGTGTAGACCAGCATCTCGCGGGCGTCGGCGCCGTCGCCTTCCTGAAAGCTGGCCATCCAGGCCGCCCGAACACTGAACAGCAGGAGGATGCCGACCAGCGCTGCCAGCGGCACGACGGCCATCGCTCGCCCCCGCAGAGTGATGGTCAGGGCGGCGATGGCCAGGACCGCCGCCAAGCCGACCAAGATGGGGGCTACCATACTGTCGCTGGGGCCGAAGGTGGCGAAGGCCACTGCCCCCGCTCCCAGGACAGCCGCGAGCAGGGGACAGGTGTAGGCGGGGATGCGGAAGCGCCACTCTGCCGCCCGGACTAGCTCCCAGAGCTGGCCCAGGATGTAGGCGGCCAGGATGACCACCGGCAGGGTCAGGTGCACGTTGAGCCAGGGCATCTTCTCGCCAGCCACCGAGTAGGCGAAGAGGGCCATTATCATCCAGAAGGTCAGGAAGCGGAGGAAGGGATCGACCCGCAGGCTGAAGACCAGCAGGACTAGAGCTGACACCCCCAGTACCATGCCAGGCTTTGGCATGCCACCGGCGCCGGCGGCCAAGGCCAGAATGGCCAGCGAGCCAGCGATGGTAAAGATGATGCGGGCCCAGTTGCCCTCGTCGGTGTTGGGGCCGAAGGCAGCCTTGGCCAGGGCCACCCCCGCCGTCGCAAAGGCGAAGAGCAGGGGCAGGAACTCATAGGCGGGTAGCAGCACCAGGTAGTAGTAGAATGGCTGGTTGCCGCGTTGCTCCCCCTGCTGCGCCAGCCAGTAGTCCAGGGAGTTCCATATGCCAGAGCCAAAGCCATGCGGGTTGGTGAGGAAGGTGGAGTACAGCAGGCCGAAGACGATGTAGAAGATGGCGCCCATGATGAGCCAGGAGCGCCAGTTCCAGCGCAAGCCGACCACCGCCGTCGCGGCGATGAGGGCGGTCACGGTGATGTAGCCGGTGAACACCTCGATGGTCACATTTTCGCTGCCGCCCAGCAGTCCCAGGTTCAGCGTGAACAAGTGGTTGGACCAGTCGTTTTCGCCTACCAGGCCCAGGGACTCGAGAGGGATCTGGATGGCCGCTGCGAACTGAGGCAGAGATAGCGTGCCGAGGATGAGGAGGAAGTCGGCGGCGCGGGGCCTCTCCCCCAGCCCGAGGCGGTGGCGTGTCTCCGCGCTCAGGAAAGGCCAGAGGGCGACGATGGCCCAGGCAAAGGGCACGAGGGCCAGGAACAGGAAGGGCGCAACCGCCGGTTCGAGCTGGTGGCGCTCCCTGATCTGGGCGGCCAGAGTCTGTGCTATCCACAGGTCGAGGAAGGCGATGAAGATGGCAGCGTTCAGGAAGGTGACCTCTTTGGTGGCGAAGCTGAGGGCGAGGAGCCCGGCGGCGATGTACAGGTAGCGGTGGCGGCCTTCCTCGATGTAGCGCCAGAGGCAGATCGCCAGCCCCAGTGTCCACAGGGCGATGTGGATGTCGCCGCGGGCGAAGCGGCTGAAGTAGAGGAGGGTGGGCGAAAAGGCGATGAGGCCGGCAGCGGCCAGCGCTCCGGAGCGGCCCAACTGGCGCCGCAGGAAGAAAGGTGCGCCGATTAGGGCGGTGCCCACTAGGGCGGGCAGAATGCGGGCCGTATAGTTGCTCACCCCGAAGAGAACGAAGGTGAAAGCTATGCCAAAGAACTGGAAGGGGCCGTGCATCATCGGGTCGTGATGGTAGGTGCCATCGCGGAACAGGTAAAAGGCGTACTGGGCGTGCAGGCTCTCGTCGTGGTGGTAGGCGCGCGCCCCCAGGTCCCAGAAACGCAGGCCCGCGCCAACCCCAATGAACAGAATATAGATGGCCAGCTCCCAGCTCAGCCTCAGTCGCAGGGAGGCCAGGCGCTCGAACGGGCTGGCCGAGAGCGCCAGCGCAGGCGAGGAGGATGCTTGGTCGCTCATTCGATTCTCTCCAGCAGGTCCGCTTCCCTAGATGATAGGTCACCCCAGGGCTCACGGTAAACCAGCCATCGCCACCAATTCAGGGGGTCTATGGAGTGAGGCAGCCAGCCCTCGGCGATGGGCCAGGCCCCCTGCCGCTGGTAGGCGGAGGGGGCTGATTCGCCGGGCTGAGCAAGGATGGCTACGGCGTCCTCTGCTGGCTGGGAGGCAAAGACCAGGCCCTTCACATCTCGCAGATACCACCCGAGGTCGGGGAGAAACGACTCGTGGACAGCGATCGGCCCAGGCGTCTCGGCCTCGATGGTGGCCAGCCGCTGCTGCAACTGGAAGACGTGGGGATCGACTCGCTCGGCGGCCAGGAACTCGCTCCCCCGACCGTACATCACAGACGTGGAGCCGTGGATGGCCACGATCGCCAGCAGCACCAGCGCCAGGGCGAGCGAGCCAGCGGCTGCCTGACGGCCGAACGTATTCCAAGTGATCCAGATCAAGGCTATCGCCCCGGCCAGGGCAAAGATCAACCCTATCCTCTCGCCTGTCGAGCCCACTGCGCCGGCGCGAGCCCACTGGCAGAGGATGAGCGCTATGTAGCCGGCCAAGGCAAGCACCGGCGCCAGGTAGATGGCCGCCCGGCCGAGGGAGGCGGCGTCGGCCTCGGCGGCTATCCTCTCCAGCCAGCCGCCGGCCAGGAGGGCAAGGGGCAGCAGGAGGAGAACGAGCTGCCCTGCCTCGCGGCGGGTGGTAATGGCGATGATCAGAGCGGCGCCGCTGGCCCAGAAGAACACGAAGCGCTGGAAGAGTGACACCTCCTCGCCTCTGGAGACGATCCAGCGGCTCAGGAGCCACACGTAGGCCGACCCGCCCAGAAAAAGCAGCAGCGCTTCGTAGCTTATCAGTATGCCGAGTTGGAAATGCCAGGGCAGGTCGTCGCGAGGCAGCGCGAACATGTCTAGCCACTGTCGCAGGCCGGGCAGGCTGAGGCGATCGACGGAAGTGCCGAAGTGAGTGATGCCCAGCTCTAACGCTCCCAGGAAGAAGAGCAGGCCGCTGATGAGCAGAGCCGGGTTCTGCCTGATAACGCTCACGGCGTTCAGTGCGTCCTGGTTTCGCCGCCAGACGATCTCCCAGACCAGGAAGGCTACCACAATGAGGGCGGTGGAGGTGGAAACGAAGTCGCTGCCCAGGGCCAGACCCAGGCTGAGGATCAGGGCGAAGAGATAGAAGGGACGCCGTGTCCGCAGGTAGGCGAAGAGAGAGAGGACCATGGTGAGAGAGAGAAAGGCGCCGACACTGTAGGGCAAGGCGCTGCGGGAGACATGCACGAGGAGGGGCGAGAAGGCCAGCAGGCCCGCCGCCGCCAGGGCAGCACCGCCCACATATCGCGATAGGGGCCAGAGCAGGGCGATCAGGGCCGATCCGGCCAGCGCCGGCAAAAGGCGAGCCAGGATGTCGCTGGAACCGAAGAGAGAGAAGAGGTGAGCAGTGAGAGAGGAGGTCATATCCCCCGGCCAGTTGGCGGGGATATCGCCCTCGGACGTCTGCCAGGCAGCGAAGGCGCGAACGCTCTCGTCGATGCCCAAGGGGAGATGCTCCAGGCGAGCCAGGCGCAGGGCGGCGGCCAAACCGATAACGACCAGCCAGACGATCACCTCCAGGCTGATGGACAGGGCGGGCGCTGCCGCCGGTGCCCTAGCCATCGCTCCTGAAGGCTGAGTGGATAGGCTGCCGTTGGGGTGTTCGCTCATGGGCACCACCGCCTCGCTGCCATCCTAAGGGACGCTGACAACAGTTTCCACCTCCCGGGGCATTCGATAGATGGTGACGCTGTCGTTCTGATAGGCCACCTCCATAAAGGTGACGAACTTGGCCAGTCCGGCCTCGCCGTAGGCCTCCTTCTCCAGGTAGCCGACGTATACGTACTCCACGTCGTACTTCTCCAAGATCTCTTTCGCTTCCCCTGGACTCGTGGTCGTGTAGGCTCGGGCCACGTCGTCCTCGCGGCCAGCGAAGGGCTTGTCCGAGCCACGCCATATGCGTTCGTGGCCAGGCCAGCCTACCACCGTGGGCAGGCCAGTGCGAGAGGAGATGCGAGCATAGTCGCTGTAGCCGCCGTCTACCGCCTCGAGGATGATGGGGGCGCCACTGACGTTATCGTTCAGCCAGCGGATGGCCTTGTACTCGTCGGGGTGCTGCGCCAGCACGTGCGTGAGGCCGTCCATGCGGCGAGTGTTGGTGAAGCCGCCGGTTCGCTCGAAGGTGGCGGCCACCGTGTAGACCAAGGCGGCGGCGATGATGATTGCGGTGAGGGCGGTCCAGCAAAGGCGGCCCAAGGCGACGGCGGGTCGCCTCGCCCGCCATTGGACGGTGAGGTAGTAGAGGCCGACAGCACCGCCGATGCTCAGAAGCGTCCAGGCCTGGAAGTAGAGCTTAAAGACGGTATTCACTCGAAAGCCTAGCAGGTCTTTGACCCAGTACAGCTCGGCCCCCAGGATGAGGAGAAGGCCCAGGCCTACCAGCATTAGGGAAAAGAGGTAGCTGCGCCTCGTCTCCTCATTGTCATGTTCGCGGAAGAGGTCGCGGGCGAAGGCGAAGCCGGCCGCTGTCAGGAACGCGGCCAGCATGAAGAGAGTCCCCCAGCTAGGGCCGCGGGTGGTCAGCTCGTCGGCGAAGCCGCCGGGGCCGCGCTTCACGAATATCAGGAAGGCCCAGATGGCCAGCGGGGTCAGCCAGGGTAGCACAGACAGGGCAACCATGGACCGGCGCAGGCGAGGCCAGGGCCGGACGAGGATGCGAGCCGCTACGAAGGACAGGCTCAGCCACAGGAGGGGCAGCCAGACCATGAGGAACTGACTGGGGCGGGTGACGGTGGAATTGATCGGCGCATGGCCCGGCCGGGTGGCCGCCTCTACCAGTGCCAGCCCCTCGGCACTGCTGGCGAAGGTGAGGTAGAAGGGCAGGTAGAGGAGGGCGGCCGCGATGGCCAGAGATGAGGCGAAAGAGGCTGTATGCCACACGACTCGAAGGTTGAGGCCTCCCGCCGCTCGCCAGTTGGCGATGAGAGCGGCCGCCACCACCAGGAAGAAGAAGGTGGGCAGATCCCACAGGTTGAGGAAGCCCAGGGCGCCGATGGCGAGGGCCGTGAACAGGAACCGCCAGGGATGACGGATGAGCCAGCGGCCGTCCAGACTGTCGTCGGAGCGGAATAGCTGGAAGGCGATGGCCACAGCGGTGATGGTGAAGGGGAGAGCGAGGACATGGGGATGGAGATCACCGAAGTGGAAGCTGAAGAAGGGGAACTCCTCGATGTCCCAGCTGGAGCCTATGCGGGTAGCGCGCCACCACCACCAGAACTTGGTGGGGTACCACTTGTTGGTGGACTCGGGACCGTTCAGGTTGAAAACCCCTACCCAGTTTTTGTAGAAGGCTTCCGAGCCGATGCCGTGGGCGGCCAGCATCTCGAACACGCCCTCCAGGTTGGCCAGCAGAAGAAGCAGCCCGGCTCCCACCAGGCCGAAGATGACCACTCGCGGCATCAGCTTCGGGGCCGCTGATAGAGCCTTTTCGGTGGTCATTCGAGCGGAGGCCAGGAGGTTGTAGACGACCCCGACGATGGCGGTAGCCGCCAGCGCTGCCACCAAAGACAAGGTGAGGTAGAAGGTGTAGTTGGTCCGCAGGCCAGTCAGCTTGGTCAGGGTGGAGGCCATGACATACCCGAAGTGGTAGTAGCTGATGGAGTGGCCGGAGAGCCAAGGGTCGTTGGCTGGGAAGAGCTCGCTGCGGTTGATGGCGTTGACGAAGGCCAGCTCGAATGGCTTCTCGCCCCACTGGATCTCAGGAGCGTAGGAGCGCAGGAAGACGGCCAGGGCGAGGGCGGCAGAGAAAAGGCCCTCTACCAGCAGTAGATATTGCCAGCCACCACGGAGGAACGCGCCCAGCTCCTGACGATGGCGCCCGGCCAGGACGGCCGATAGGAGGGCTAGGAGGGCCATGACGAGGATGATGGAGCCGCGGGCGTTGGGGTAGATGCCCAGGGTGGCGCCAATCCAGAGACAGTAGCTCACCAGCAGCAGGCCTATGACCTTGGTGAAAGCGTAGCCGCGGTCGGGCAGACGATGGAAGAAAACGAAGGCTATGGGGAAGGCTATCGCCCCCAACAACTCTGCTGCCGCCCACCAGGTCAGGGTTTCTATCATAGCATCGTTAGCTTCGCGCTAGGCGAAAAGAGCCTCCACGAAGTCCTCGGCCACGAAGGGGGCCAGGTCTTCTGGCTGCTCGCCGGTGCCCACGAACCGCACCGGGATGCCCAGCTGGTCGCAGATAGCGAAGACGATGCCGCCCTTGCCCGTCCCGTCCAGCTTGGCCAAGAGAAGGCCCGTCACCTGCACAGCCTCGGTGAAGTATCTGGCCTGGAGGAGGGCGTTCTGGCCGGTGGTGGCGTCCAGAACGAGCAGGACTTCATGGGGGCTTGAGGGGTCCTTGCGCTGGATCACCCGCTGGACCTTGCGTAGCTCCTCCATCAGGTTCGCCTTGGTGTGGAGACGACCGGCCGTATCGATGATCACCACGTCGGCGCTCCGCCGTTCGGCGGCGGTAAGGGCGTCGAAGACCACGGCGCCCGGGTCGGCCCCCTGCTGGTGGGCCACCACCTCCGCCTGCACCCGCTGCCCCCACTGCTGTAGCTGATCGATGGCGGCGGCGCGGAAGGTGTCGGCGGCGGCCAGGATCACCCGCTTGCCGTCGTCCTTCAGGCTCCAGGCCAGCTTGGCGATGCTGGTGGTCTTGCCGCTGCCGTTCACCCCTACCACTAGTATGACGGCCGGCTTGGGGGCAGAAGTTCCCGTGTCCTTGCCCCAGAGCTGGCCGCCAGCGCCCTTTACGGCCAAGATGGCCGTCAGCTCCTCCTTGAGGCTCTGGCGAACCTGCTCGGGTTGCTTCATCCCCTCATCCTTCGCCCGAGCCTGAAGGCGTTCGATGAGGCTGCCGGTGGTGACCACACCGACGTCGGCAGCGATGAGGAGCTCCTCTAGCTCCTGCCAGAGCTCATCATCGATGAGGGAGCGCTCGAAGAGTCCGGCTACGCGCCGGAACCAGGTGCGTCGGGTGCGGTCGAGGGCGGCGGCGGTCTTTTCTTCAGCCTGTGGGGTGTGTCCGAAATGCTTGAACAGATGCTACCTCCTGAAGTCAGGAAGATGGCTTGCTGGATTATAGTATGGGCCTGGGAGTCGATCAAGCAGATGAGGGCGCTAGTTGGAGGGGATATCGCTCAGGCGCAAGGAGAGGACGCGGGAGGTGCTGTCGTCACCCATGGAGACGCCGTATATGCTGTTGGCCGTCTCCATGGTGCGGCGGTTGTGAGTGATGACGATGAACTGGCTCTGCTGGGCCAAATCTTGAAGGGCGGTGATGAAGCGGCCTACATTGGCCTCGTCCAGCATGGCGTCTACCTCATCCAGGACGCAGAAGGGCGAAGGGTTGGTCTGGAGGAGGGCGAACAGGAGAGACACCGCCGTGAGGGCTTTCTCGCCGCCCGAGAGCGCACTCAGGCTTTGCAGGCGCTTGCCGGGCGGCTGAGCAACGATGTCCACGCCGGAGGTACGATAATCTTCCGGCTCGGTGAGAACAAGCTTGGCCTTGCCGCCCCCGAAGAAGGTGGTGAAGTAGTGGCTGAACCGCTGGGCTACCTGTTGGAAGGTGGCCTTGAAGCGCTGGCAGATAACCTCGTCCAGCTCGTCGATGGCCTCTAGGAGGGAATGCTCGCCTGCGGCCAGGTCGGCAAGCTGGGAGGTAAGGAAGATGTGGCGCTCGTTCAGCTCGTTGTACTCGCCTTCGGCCTGGGGGTTGACCGGGCCCACGGCTCGGAGCTGAGCGCGCAGGCGCTGGATGCGCTCCTGCATGAGCTCCGGGTCGATGATTGCCGCACCGGCCACAGGCGGCAGGCGGCTGGCGCGGCCGTTGCCATCGCCATCGCCGCTGGTCAGCCAGGCAGGCGGTTCAGGCTCGGTCATGGCTGCTGGTAGCGTCACCTTTCCCCCATCGCCTAGCGTCAGGCCATCGGCCTCGATGCGCTGACGCAGACTATCGAACTCGTCCAGGCGGCGACGCACATCTGCCTCTGCTTCCAGGCGCTGGCGTTCCGCCGCCAGCAGACGGCTGCGGGCGCCAGTCTCCTTGGCCTGGCAGTCTCGTTCCTGACTCTCCAGAGCGGCGATTGCCCGCTGGGCGGGCTCCACCTCTTGGCTGTAGCCCTTGAGCTCTTGCGTGAGCTTCTCCACCTCTCGCCAGTCTGCCTCGGTGTTTCCGGTGAGGGAGGTGCTTTCCAGGTCGATGCCGCGCAGCTCGGCCTGCTTGGCAGTCATCTCGCTGTCCAGCTTGGCTAGGGTGACCTGGCGCGTCTCCTGCAGGGTGCTCAGGGAGCGCAGCTCCCCCTCAAGGGAGGCCACCGTGGTGCTGCACTCAGTGACCCTCTGCAACAGGGAGTGTCGGCGCTCGCCGAACAAGCTAGCGGCCGAGCGCAGATACTGGGTCACCTCCTGAGCCTCGGCGGTTTGGGCCAGCAGTTGCTCTCTCTCCTCCTCCAAGCGCTGGACTTGTTGGGCGAGGGATGTCGCTTGCTTGGTCGATCTCCGCTGGCTGGTGATGAGCCAGCGCATTTCGCCTCGCAATTGGGCCAGGAGACGGCGGTCCTGAGCGATGGCATCCTGGGTCTGCATGCGCTGCTCCTGGAGGGTGGACAGGGTGTGTACTACCTCCTGCAGGGCGCTGTCATCCTCGGCGATGCGTGAGCGGAGATGCTCCATCTCCTCCTCGGCCGCCTGGCGGGAGCGAACCAGCCTCTCGATGGCTCGCGGTATGGAGGTCAGCTCCTGCTGGCGGGCGAAGACGTTGCCCTCGCTGGTGGGACGGCCGGTGCTGATGGAGCCGAGGGGATGAAGGAGAATGCCGTCGCGGGTTACTACGCTGCCCATCCCTCGCCGCAGGACACGCAGAGCGGTATCCAGGTCATCCACGACGATGGTGCGGCCCAGGAGGGTATCGACGACCTTGCGGTAACGTCCGTCGCACTTCACCAGGCGGCTGGCGATCCCCATGACCCCGTGTTCCTTCATGATGTTGAGGGGGTAGACCTCCTTGAGGCTGTCCAGGGGGAAGATGACTACCCTTCCTACCTCTTGCCTGGCCAGCTCCTGCACAGCCGCGAGGGCATCCTTCTGGCGCTCCACCAGCATCGCCTGGAGGTTCTCGGCCAGGGCGGCCTCGATGGCTCGTTCCAGACCCTTGGGCACGCGAATGAGGCTGCTTAGCACTCCCAGGAGGCCATGCACAGGGATATCGGTGGCCTCCAGGATGGGGGCAGCAGTGGCCCGTGTTCGGGCATTGCAGGCTTGCTGGGCGTCGGTGAGGATGCCAAGGCGCGCCTCAAGGCGCTCTATCTCCAGGTCACGCAGGCGGCAGCTCTCTTGCAGGGCCACGAGGGCAACCTGGCTCTTCCCCAAGCGGCTCTTGAGGGCATCCTGTTTCTGAAGAGCGGCCACCATGCCTTCATTCTGGCGCTTCTCCTCGGCCCGATAGGTGCTCAGGCCGCGTGCCGCCTCGGCCATTTGGGATACGAGGGCCTGGCGGCGTTCCTCCTGCTGGGATATCTCCTCCTCCAGACGCGAGCGGGTGTCGGCCATGTTGCGCAGGCGCGCTTCGATGTCGCTTACAGCGGCGCGGGTGCGAGCGGCCTTCTCCTCGCCTGTTGCTGCCTGGCACTGCATGCCGGAGGACTCCTGTTCGAGGCTGTCTAGCTCCTGCCGTGCCTGGCTGAGGGCGCGGCGGCCTGCCTCCAGCTCCTCCTCCAGGACGAGCCTGCGGCGGCTGTCATCCACTGAGGCTCGGGCCAGATTGAGCATCTCCTTCTCAAAGGCGTCCAGCTCTAGCTTGAGCTGCTGGCGCCGACCGATCACGCCGCTATGCTGCTGATGGGCGATGGCGATGCGCCCCTGCAGGCGGCTGACCTGCTCGTTGAGGCGCTGGCGCTGGAAGGTGCGGTCGGCGATGGCCGAACGCCTCCTGGCCAGTCCTTCTCTCACTGCCGCTAGCTGTTCATCCCAGGTCTTGATCTCCGCCTCGGCGCGGGCCTGCTCCTGCTGGCAGCGATCGAGAGTCTGTCGAGCCGTTGCCAGGGCGTCCCTGCCCTCCTGCCAGAGGTGGCCATACGAGGCTCGCAGGGCGTCTGTGAGCTCCTGAGACAACTCCCCGTGGCGGGCTGCTCGTCGCGCCTGCCGTTCGAGCTGGGACAGGCGAGGGGCTATCTCATCGACGAGGAACTGGGCACGCTCCATGTTG
>JALHUG010000199.1 GCA_022866185.1 Dehalococcoidia bacterium | reverse complement strand
GGCCGGTTCGATCTCCAGGATATCGCCCGTCGGCGATTCCTCCTCAAGGACCGTGAGGGGCGCAACCGGCCGGTTGAACTCCACCAAGACGGCGCTGTCGAGAGGTATATCTTGGCTGTCGCCTTCAGGGACGACCATGTCCACACTTAGCTTGCCCTCGACGGTGAAGCTGAAGGAGACCTGCTTTTCTGGCTCCTCGGGTCCGGTGCTTGGCGTCGGCAGGCTGACGGCATAGGTGGCGCCACGAGCGTAGCCTGGCCAGGTGGGCTGAAATACGAGCGCATCGCCCTTCCAGGAGGCTGAGCCATCAACCGAAGGCCATATGCTCAGGTGCTCCTGCAGGAACTCTCGATTCACCTGGCCCTTGATCTTGATGGTGACGGGCGCCATCCGCGGTACTTCTTCCCCGCGGGGGCTCATTGCCACCACGCGGGCCTCGGCGCTTTCAGTTACCCAGCGGAAGGCGCCGTAGGCGAGCGCCGTCGCTGCCAGGGCTATGACCATCGCTACGGCGAGCGACAGCCAGAAAGTACGTCCACGCGAAGCAAGCAGATTCTTCATAGCCATCGCCTCCTATGGCACTATCCTCACTTCGACAAGCTCACTAGTCGCCCTATTGCCCTCACCGTCGTAGGCGGCTGCCGCAAACCGATGCGTTCCCTCCGCCAACGGCCAGAGAATGCGATAGGGAGAGTCCCGCAGCGACGCCAGCAGGGCACCGTTGTCGTACAGCTCCACGACTTGGATTTCCGATGGGCCCCACGCGACGGCCTCTATCTCCAGTGCCTGGTGCTCCCCGGGGATCTCACCGCTGATCTGCGCCACGAGGCCGGGCTGTGGGCTCACGATCCTCACCTGCAGGTCGTTTCCGGCGCGTATTCCGTCCTGAAACGGAGAGACCGCTCCGTCGGCCAATGCCAGAGCAGAAGGCGCCAGGGGCAACCCCGCCTCGCGCGCCCAAGGGATGACCTCTGGCGGCGGAAAGACGAAGACCTTCTCCACGACCTCCCTGGACGGACAGGATGGCGAGGCTGGCTGGCCTGTGGCGGCGCAGACATCGAGGGCACGATAGTAGGTTTCGATGGTTGTCGGCTGGCTGCCGGCGATGAACAGTTCCCGTCGCGGCTGCAGGCACCATGGGCCGGGCAGGAGGCCCGTCGGTTCACAGACCTCGGTCTCCACCAGGCCCTCCGGTCGAGAGAACGGCTGGTGAGGAGCGTCCTTTAGCACTTCCTCCATGAAGTCGTGCCAGATAGGCCCCGCGCCGGTGACGCCCGACACCTGATGCATAGGACGATTGTCGGCATTGCCCACCCAGACGCCCGCGACCAGGCCGGGGGTATAGCCGATCGTCCAGTTGTCCCGGAAATCGGAGGTCGTGCCCGTCTTGGCGGCGGCCGGTCGAGAGAGCCTGAGGGGGCTGTACTCGCCGAAGGCAAGCATGCGCGCGCTATTGTCGGAGAGTATGTCGGTGATAAGGTAAGCCACCTGCGGGCTGAGCACGTGCTCCTCAGGTGGCTGCTCCCACTGGTAGAGAGCATGCCCTGAGGAGTCCTCTACCCGCAGGATGGCCGCCGGCTCGCGGCGCACTCCCTCGGAGGCGAAAGCAGCATAGGCTGCGGTGAGTTCGAGCAGGCGCACCTCTCCACCGCCCAGCGTAAGGCTCAGGTCGTAGCGGCCGATATCGTCCAAGGTGCTGATGCCGAGGTCGTGGGCCAGGCGAAGGACTGCATCGACGCCTATTTCGTCCATGACCCGCACAGCGGGAACGTTCAGGGAGGAACCGAGGGCATAACGCAGGGAGACAAGACCGTGGAACGTGGCGTCGTAGTTGTCGGGCATGTACAGCTCGCCCTTGCGGGTGAAAAAGCTGGTCCTGACGTCGGCGATAGGCCTAGCCGCGGTATACCCACTGCTGAGAGCGGCGGCGTAGGTGATGGGCTTGATGGAGGAGCCAGGCTGACGCGGGGCCAGGGCCATATTGACCGCTCCGTCGATGCTCTCATCGAAGTAGTCGGCGCTGCCTACCATGGCCAGGATCTGACCTGTCGTTGGGTCCAGAGCCACAAGGGCGGCGTTGGACACGTCGTGGTCGGTCAGGCTAGTCACGTGGCGCTGGACGATGCTCTCGGCCATGTGCTGGATGTCCAGGTCCAGAGTCGTGTATATTCGAAGCCCGCCCTGCTCCAGCGCCTCGGCACCAAGCTGCTGATCGAGCAAGTCCCGAACGTAGACCACAAAGTGGGCTGCCTCCATGGGGAAGATCGCCTCGGCGAAATGTAGGGGCTCCTCGAGCGCTGCCCGTGCCTCGGCGCTGCTGATGTACCCCCTTCGCTCCATGAGGGAGAGGACCGTGCGCTGGCGTTGCCTGGCCACAGGGAGGTTCGTCAGAGGGTCGTAGGTGGCGGGTGATTGAGGGAGGCCGGCCAGCAGGCTTGCTTCCGCCAGGTCGAGGTCGCGCGCCGACTTGCCGAAATAGGCTCGGGCAGCAGCTTCCACTCCATAGGCCAGGTTGCCGTAGTAGACCTGGTTTAGGTAAAGCTCCAGTATCCTGTCCTTGCCAACGTGGCGAGTGAGACGAAAGGCCAGAATGGCCTCCCGCATCTTTCGCCAGGGGCTGCGGGAGGCTCGCTCCTCCTGGGAGAAGTACAGGTTGCGGGCGAGTTGCTGGGTGATGGTGCTCCCCCCGGCGACGATCTCACCCGCCCGCAGATTCTGGACGAGCGCCCGGCCGGTGGCGTAGACGTCGAAGCCCGGATTGCGGTAGAAACTGGCGTCTTCCGCCGCAATGGTTGCTTCTCGTAGGCTCTCGGGGATTTGTTCGAGGGGCACGTAGGTGTGGGTGCCCTCGCGGGCCAGCGCCACCTCGTACAGCAGGCGGCCGTGGCGGTCGTAGATCCTGGTGCTATCTTCAAGAGCAAAGGGCTGGGCCACAGGTGGTGCGGGCCAGAACATGAGCAGGAGGAGCAGCGCTATCAGGGGCCCGTATGCCACCGCCATGAAGGCGACGTTGACACGCCAGTGGCTCCTGAAAAAGCAGAGGAGCCTCACCAGGCTTTGGCCGGTCACTGGTCTATCGGCTGTCACAGCTTCTCGTTCCTTGTTCTGTGCATTTCGAGTGGAGACTACTTGTTCTCGCATGTGCCACACTTGACGGGCACCCTATGGTTCCCTTGCGAATGACTTTCGGTCGTCTTGCGGCCGATATCGTGCTGCGACTCCCTGGGCGATCAGGGGCTCCTCCTGGCCCGCAACGGCCGGCGACAGGTACGGCTGAGCTACCCAGCCCTGTCTCTCGGCTGCCCACCACCAAATTCCGTCCGAGTACAAGGGGCCCAGGACGATCTTGAGGCGGGTGCCATCGGGCAGACAGGTCCACGAAGGCCCATCGAAGCCTGGGTAGATGCGCACCGTCAGGCAGCCGCCGGTGTTCGTCACTTCGACCTCCTGGCCTGGCTGAAATGGCCCCTCATATGCAGGCACCGTAGGAATTGCCGGCACGATGGGGCCCACTTTGGTCTCGCCCTTGCCGATGACGAATCTGCTGGCATGGTTGAGGGTCTGTACCATTCCATCCCCCATTTCCTCCCACGAAGGGGTCGGGGCCAGCAGACGCAACCACAGGAAGGCCGCTATCCCAACAGCGACAGCGACAATGAGAGTCTTCACCGTTCACCCTCGCGTCTGGGAGTGGCCGCGCTTACACCGTCAGCGTTTCGTTTTCGGTCTCGCAAGCCTGGCTGGCCAGCCACCCGCGTGGGCGACGGCGAGCTTTCGCCAGCGAGGAGACCTCTCAATCTGGCCTGCGCTCTGTGACAGAGGCCCTTTATCGACTGGCGGCTCCTTCCCATGACCTGAGCCGTTTCCTCAATGCTCAGCCCCTGCACATATCGCAGGGCGAGCGCCAGTTGCTCTGCCCTTCTGAGCTCGGCGAGGGCCATCCGGAGGTCGTACGACGTCGCCACTCGTTCGGCGAGGCCGTCGCGCCCAGCTCGAACGAACGCCTCGTTCAGCCTGACTGTCTGGCTGGCCCGATCCTTGCGGAAGTGATCCCGCAGGCGATTGGCGGCGATACGGTACACCCAGGCCTCGATGGGCGCGCCTCGGTCGTGGTAGGATCGCAGAGATCGCACGACCCGCAGCATGACGTCCGACGTCAAGTCCTCCGCCAGCTCCCGATACCTCACGCGTAGGCACATGTACCGATAGACTTTGGGGTAGCAGCTCTCGAACAGGTAGGTCAGGCTTTGCTGGTGCCCCATGTCAGCGTCCGCGGCCATCTTTGCTTCCTGCTTACATTCTGCGGACACGCGCACAACCCCTTGTTCTGACATTCCGTCGGTCACTGGCCCGCTTCTTCAGCGGGCGCCAGGTACGGCTCTGCTACCCAGCCTTGCTGAGATGCTGCCCACCACCACATGATGTCCGAGTAGACAGGCCCCAGGACCAGCTTTAGCTCCGAACCATCGGGCAAGCAGCTCCAGACAGGGGCACTGACGCCCGGATAGGTGCGGACGTTGAGGCAGGTCCCCGTATTCACAATCCGGACAGTCTGTCCAGCCTCGAACGGCCCACCATAGGACGGTTGAGCATCAGGAGTAGGCGTCGGTGTGGCCTGGATAGCCGCCTGAGGCTCATCAGGCCCACCGCTTCTGAGCTCCTCGGGCCTTGGCCCCACGAGGTACAGAGTCGCCAGCACAGCCACAGCGCCTGTGAGCAGCAAGGAAACTACGTGCAGAACCGTCACCCTGTTCGCTCCTTCGGGACTGCGCTGATGATCCTCTCGGCTTGCTCTAGCTGCTGGGGCCAGGAGAGGCTGGCCGGGGCGCCGAACACCGCTGTCGCGGTTCCAGTGCTGATTGGGCTTGCTCTCTTTGTGGCCTATTCCGAACACCTTGGCCCTCCTGGCGCTTATGGGCTGGAACCGGTGCAATCCTGTGCACTCTTACCCCCATGCTAGAGCGGGGGGCAGTTCGTTGCCTGGTGCAACGCTTTCGGCTTGCCTGCGAAGACCTTGCTTTTACCCTGCGGATGCCCTTCGCAGGAAGAAGGGGGCGCTCTCTGGTTGCCAACACGCTGAGAAGTGCGTTCGCGTCCTGGCTGACGTGTTCAGGACGGCCACCCCTGCGGTATAATCCCTGCCGTGAAGGGACAGTTGCTGGCTGTGATTCTCCTGGCCGCTTCCTTCCTGTTTGGTCAGGGCGGTGCAATGGCCGAAGATGTCGACCGGAGGGTGGACGAGTTTGCCGACCGAGTCGTTGAATCGCTCACCGCCGAGGAGAAGATCGGTCAGTTGGTGATGGTGTCGTTCGGGGGTCCAGACGCGCCACCCGATTCAGACATAAGCCGACTGATCCTCGAGGACAAAGTGGGAGCGGTCTACCTCAACTACTTCCACTGCAATGCCCTGAACGGCGATGGCGGGGATCCTTCGTGGTGTCAGCAGGTGGGGGACGATCCGGATACCCCGGCCCAGGTGGCTCGCCTGGCCAACGACCTTCAACAGCAGGCTGCTGAGTCCTTCCAAGGAGAAGGGCATGACTTCTTTCTCCCGTTGCTGATCGCGGTCGACCACGATGGGGATGGGTATCCCACGACTCACCTCCGAAATCGCTTCACGCCAATACCGTGTCAGATGGCTATCGGAGCCACCTGGGATGAGGGCCTTTCCCAAATGGTGGGCGAGGTAGTGGGCAGGGAACTCGCTGCCGTCGGCGTGAACATGCTATTGGGTCCCGTGGTGGACGTTATGGCCGAGCCCAAGCCATCGCCCCAAGATAGAGGTCTCAGAGTCTTCGGTAGCCTTCCGGATTGGGTCGCCAGCATGGGCAAGGCCTACATTCGAGGCGTGCGAACTGGCAGTCTGCGGGAAGATGTGCCACGGGTGCTGACTGTCGCCAAGCACTTTCCGGGCCACGGTGCCAGCGACCGCAGTCCGGACCTGCAAATTGGCCGGCAGGGGGCTTCTCTGGCTGCTCTGTACGAAGTCCACCTGCGACCCTTCGCGGAACTAGCTGAGGCCCATGCATCGGAAGAGGTTCCGGACGGCATCATGGTTTCGCATTTGGCCTATCCCAACATTGCGGGCTGTGAAGCGTCTCCCGGCGAGCTGGAGCCAGATCCCATCAGCCTCAATCCATCGTGCATGCAGGCCTTTGTCAGGTTCCTCGATCAGAAGTCGGAATCTGGTCATGGCTTCTCATCTTGGCAGGATAGCCACGTGACCATTGCCGATTCTCTGGGAGTTCACGCCCTGAGGAACCAGTACGGCTACGTTGGAGATGAGCAGCTTTGCTGGGTGGCACAACAGGCCCTCATGGCTGGAAACGATATCCTGACCCTGGTGGAGTGGCTGGATGCTGAAGACATGGATAGGGGTGGCCTGGTGGAATGGGAACGAGCTCACATCGAGAGTACGCTGGACTGCTTGCGCCAGGAGTATGAAGCGAGTCCAGATTCGCCTTTCGGCAAGCGGGTCGACGAAGCGCTGAGACGGGTGATCCGCCTCAAACTCCAGCTCTACCCCGAGCTCCTACAAGGCGATGCTCAGTTTGCACTCGAAAACACGGTCAAGGTCGATCCCCAAGCAGCGACCGATGTCATTCGAGATGGCCAGGGAGACGAGCTGAAGGAGCTGGCGAGGCGGGCCCTCACTCTGATCTCGGCCAAAGGGGGACAGTGGAAGGGCATTCCGAGGCTGTGGGAGCAGCACATTCTGTTTGTGGAATGCTGGGACGACAACTATTGTCAGCGATCGCCAGAACTGCCCAATGGCATTCTTGAGAGCACGCTTAGCCAGCGCGCCGCACGTAAGCCGCCATCGGAGAATCTGCGAACACGTACCCTAACGGAACTGCAGACGGGCTCCGACGAGGTCAAGCTGGACGTACAATGGGCAGACTGGATCGTCTTTGGCGTCTCCGAGAGCGCGGTAAGCTGGGACCTGCACTTGCCATGGCGAGAGCTGGCCAGGGTTGTCGCTGGTCTCTATCCGGGACTCGAAAGCGTCCAAAGCAAGTCGAAGGTGATCATCGCCTACGGCAGGCCGTATCTGGCTGACGAGACGACCGTGATGGCAACGGACGCATTCCTGGCAGCATATGGCAAGATACCTTCTGCTGTCGAGGCGTCTATTGAGGGGCTCCTCGGCACGTCCCGACTCGAGGGGCGGCTGCCGGTGGCCTTTGACGCAGCTGGATATCCTGAGGTAGTGCCACCAATCACTCCGACTGCTGTACCGACGGCCAGCCCCATTGCCACGCTGACGCCTACCCCAACTGCCACGCCGACGGCCACGCTCACCGCTACGCCCGGCCCTCAGGCAACGGGATCTACTTCCAACGGTGGCGGCTTTCCGTGGCTCGTCGTCGGGCCTTCTCTTTTCGGTGTCCTGGCTGCAGGCGGTGCGGTAGGCTTCGCACTGTACCGACAAGGACGAAGACGCCGTCGGCTGGCCGTGAAGCCAGCGCCTGAGGCGGAGCTAGTGGTCGACTTGACGACGCATCGCGTTCTTGTGAAAGGCAAGGAGATCGTGCCAGCTCTGTCCAGGGAGCAGTACGAGCTCCTGGCGCACCTCTACGAGAACGCTGGCAAGCTGTGCAGGCGAGAGGAAACGGTCCGACGGGTGTGGCCCGATGCTGAGCTGGCCGGCGTCTCTGAGGAGGCTCTGGATTCCCTCGTGCACCGGCTGCGCGACCGGCTGCAAGAAGCGGGCGCAACTAGACAGATGATCGTCACTGTTCGCGGCCACGGCCTGCGGTTGGATCTATAGGCAACCGCGCTGGGGGGGAATGGAGGGAGCTGGACGGGCAGTACCCGTTGGGGCACAGCACGCCGGCGATGGTGCGGCGGTACTCAGCTACCTACGATGCAGAGAAGGCGGCGCGGGCCCGCGAGCGGTTCATCCCGGCGGACTGGGTGGGGGAGAGGCTGGGATGAGGAAGGACCGGGCCGCTGGCGGCAGCATACCTCGGAATCCGCCCTGTCTTCACGCCGGTTTCGCCCCGATCTCACCCCGGATTTTGAATCTGCGGCCTTAGCAATTAGCCCTCACTCAGTGCCTTTTAATCCGGGACTCGTGCGTTCGAATCCCACCCGGCCCTGCAGAGCCCCCGCGTGCCGCCCCCAGCAGATCCTGGGTCACACGTCGCTGGAAATGGTGCGCCGGTACGTATCGATGGCAAACGTGCAGCGCAGTCTCATCGACCGCCGCAGCTCGCCGATGGACCTGATTGCGGAGTTTCAACCGTCGTCAAGAAACGCAAGGCGCTTGCAGGGAAGGAAGCCGAAGAGGTTGAAGGTGGTGAGGTAGGAGAGAAGCCTCGGCGGGAACCTGCGAGAACCCGAGCTGGGGACACCGGTCTACGTTAATGCCAGAGGGGCTTCTATTGCCTTCGCACGCGGCGGAAACTCTCCGATGAAACGGCGCTTGATGCCCACCGACGCACTGAACTCCCGGCGAAGATGTGCCGCGATTCCTTCTGCGTCGGGGATAGAGAGGCCGGTCTGGAAAACCCGCGGACAGTCTCGGATCAGGTCTTTGGCTTCTGTGGGCGAGAGGGGTTTGGAGCCACTGTGCCGTCGCGAGATGGCGATGAGCGCTTCGGCTAGGTTGGCCTCGTCATACCCCTCGTGCCGAGCTCCCGAATCGAGCAGTATCAGGGAGCACTCGATTTCCGGTCTTGCCCTGAGTCGCGCTGCAGCAGCACTAATCCGATCTAGGGTCGTCAACTGCCTGGAGACCGCTTGACCACTCTTCTGGAGCCCCTTGACCTCAAGCATCTTCTTCCTGGCTGACCGTCGCAGTGCGCCGATGTTGGTTGACAGCAAACGCTCCTTTGCGCTAGGCCCAAGGTTAGGAGCGACGGCAAGGACACACATAAGGAGGAATCCGACGGAACTGAAGGCGCAGATAATCCGAAACGCTAGTGCGTCTTCCCCGCTCACTCCAAGCGAGGCGATGTAGGAGCCCACCGGCCATGGCAGTATTAGTAGGAGAATGAGCCACAAGGCGCAGCTCATGCGGGAAGACCTGTCTTTCTCTTCAGCAGACAAATTCTGGGCTTGCTGCTCGGCTTCGGCCTCCAATGAAGCTGCCTCCTCGCGCACTCTTCGCTCGGAAGATTGGATGTGTTCCTCGGCACGATCCTTCAAGGCCGAAGCCTCAGAGGCCAAGTCGGCGAGTGATCGACAGTAGCCTCTTGAAGCGCGTGCCAGATCGAGGAACCCGCCACGCCGCTCAAGTTCGGAGGCCTCTGCGACAACCTCGTCGATCCGCGCCAATGCGCTCCTGAACTCGGCGGCTGGTATCCACTTGCACTCCTCCAGAGACGTCCGAAAAGCGACCCGCGCCTCTCCGGCGAGGTCAGAGAGGCGCCGTGCAGTCTCTTTGCTCTCACTTTGGATTGAGGCAAGCGTGACCAGAAGATCCTGCCCCAGACCTCCGAGGATCTCATCCTGCTCGATGAGGACTGCCTGTCCTTCATCAATCAGGATTGACGCGCGTATCGCCGGCAGGGCAAGATCTGTCCGGCCTAGCCGTGCCGCCGCACGCGCATAATACCGGAAGCAGTCGCCGTAGTCGGGACTCGCCAGGCACGCGTCGGCGTAGTATCGCAGAGCGGCGTCAAGCGAGCCGCCCGCTTCAGAAATGCGCCCCATCAGAAGTAAGGCGAGGCTGGAGTAGAAGGACGGCGAAGGATCTTCTGAGTCTTCCCGCCGCACCTGCGCGTATCTCAGGGCCAGGTCGCAAGCAGTCCGCGCGGCCTCCTCATTGCCGAGCTGCTCCCACTGGATAGCGCCAACGGCGAAGTGGCAGGTGAAGTCGTAGCGGTTCTCGCCGAGTGAGGCTTCGAAGTCAGTCAGTGCGTCCTCATAGAGCCTGGCGTGGAGCGCGCGTTCGCCTCTCTCCCGCAACTCCCGTGCCCTCACCTCGCTGGGTCTGTAAAGGGTATCGAGAACTTTGCCAAGAACATGAGCCTGGAAGTCGAGGCGCGCATCGAGCGTTGCGAAGCCGCGTTCGAGGACCTGCGTCTGGTTGTCTACGGACGCCCTCAACTCGTCCACAGCTTCCCGCACTGACTCGAGACCGGCAACGATTCGACTCGCAGCTAGCCACTGCTCCTCGCGAATTCGCCGCAGAGTGCTGCCGACTGCCCAAAGCTCCCACTGAATTGCGAAATCGCTCAGAGCGTCGAGAAACTCGCCCATTCGTCAGCATCCTTGTCTGATGAGTACGGCGTGATTATAGCCGCTGGGTCCCGCTTGTCAAATGGGGTTGCTCCCCGCTAGGCACGTTCAACCACGAAGCCTCAAGTCGAGACGGTTAGGACAGACGAAGGGAGGGCCTGGGGCCGGCTAGCCTTCCGAGCGGCGCTACCGAATGCTCGCCGGAAGGACTAGCGGCTTGTAGTCCGCCGCTATCAGGAGTTCGTCGAGTTCCGCTACCGCTAGCTCCAGGCCCCACTAGTGATCTCATTACTCACCGCCGCGCCGTAGGGCGTTTCCCCATGCACCATCTGTAGATACTAGCTCAGAATGCGTTAATATACAGATGACACTGATCTCAGGGGGACACATGACCGCGAAGTCGCAGAGCCAGAAAACGCCGGGCCAAGGAGAACGAAGATTCCTGTCAGTACCGCCAAGCCGTGGCTCTGATCTCTTACGTCTCTTGCACATTTCCGCAGAGTTCCTTCGGGCATTCCGGAAACTGCATTCTCTGGGACCTTGTGTCACCGTCTTCGGGTCGGCGCGGTTCGCCGAAAGCCATCCGTACTACGGGCTAGCACGAGACGTGGGCAAACGACTGGCCGAAGCAGGATTCACAGTGATGACCGGAGGTGGCCCGGGGATCATGGAGGCCGCCAGCCGCGGTGCCAAAGATGTGGGTGGCCGGACAGTAGGCTGCAACATCGAGCTGCCAACCGAACAGGAGCCCAACCCGTATCTGGACGAATGCGTCACCTTTCATCATTTCTTCGTGCGCAAGGTGATGTTGGTCAAGTACTCTTACGCATTTGTTGTGCTACCGGGTGGTTTCGGCACGCTGGACGAGGTCTTTGAGACAGTGACCCTGATCCAGACGGACAAGATCAGGGATTTTCCGATAGTGCTGGTGGCGTCGGACTTCTGGAATCCCCTCATCCGGTTCATGCGGGACACCCTGCTAGCGCGGGGAACGATTGATGAGGGCGACTTTGAGCTCGTGAGTGTGGTCGACTCCGCAGACGATGCTGTGGCCCTGGTTCGCGACGCGGCAATCCGCAGATTTGGACTCACCTACGGGCGCGCGGCCAGGCGCCGCCGGGGCCTGTTCGGGTAGATAGCATTCGCTCGCCCTCACCGCAGGCACCTGGTGCGCCAGGAGGCGGCGGCTGAACTGGTCCCGAACCATGTAGGCGGGCGCGGGTGGGTCCTCAACAGGCCCCCCTGGCACCCGGCGTGAGCTACACCTCGTAGCCCTCGGCAGGAGCGGCGATGCTCACCTTTCTCTTCAGCTCCGTGCGTATGACCGCCGCTAGCCCTTCCAGGCTCTTCTGCTCACCGTGCACCAGCCGCACGTCCGCCTTCTCCGTCCCCCGCAGCCAGTCCACCAGCCCCCGCTGATCGGCATGAGCGCTGAAGCCGTTGATGGTGTAGACGCGGGCGCGTACCGCTACCTCTTCGCCGAAGATGTGGATCGAGCGGGCGCCGTCGACAATGGCGCGGCCAGGCGTGCCGATCGCCTGGTAGCCGACGAAGACCACCGAGCACTCTTTGCGCCACAAGTTGTGCCGCAGGTGATGGAGAATGCGCCCCCCGTTCGCCATGCCGCTTCCGGCGATAATTATGTTCCCCGACGGCCAGCGCAGGATGGACTTCGAGTCCTCCGTGCTGACCGTGAACTCCACGCCGGGGAACTCGAATGGGTTCTCGCCCGCGTGCAGCTTGGCGAGAAGTCGCGGGTTCAGCGCTTTCAGGTGACGTTCGTAGGCCCTGGTGATGCTCACGGCGAGCGGGCTGTCGAGGAAGATGCGGCACTGGGATAATTCACCGGCATCCCACATGAG
>JALHUG010000198.1 GCA_022866185.1 Dehalococcoidia bacterium | reverse complement strand
GGACATCATACGTGAGACGCGCGGCGTGGAGATCGATCTCCAGGCGCTGCCCGACGGCGACGCCAAGACGTATGTCATGCTCTCGGCGGGCGAGACCGTCGGGGTATTTCAACTGGAGAGCAGCGGCATGCGCCGCTACATCCAGGAGCTAAAGCCCACGGCCATCAATGACCTGGCGGCCATGGTCGCTCTGTACCGCCCCGGGCCCATGCAGCACATCCCCACCTATATTCGGGCCAAGCACAGGCTGGAGGATATCCGCTACCCCCACCCTGACCTGGCAGACATCCTCGACGAGACCTACGGCGTCATCGTCTACCAGGAGCAGGTTCTGCTTATCGCCCAGAAGTTCGCCGGCTACACCCTGGGCGAGGCCGATGTCATGCGCAAGGCCATGGGCAAGAAGATCGCAGCCGTGATGGGGGCGGAGAGGGAGCGTTTCCTGGCGGGGGCCAAGGCCAACGGCTACAGCGAAGCCCAGGCCGACCAGGTCTTCAACCTCATCGAGCCCTTCGCTGGCTACGCCTTCAACAAGGCGCACGCCGTCTGCTACGCCAACATCGCCTACCAGACGGCCTACCTCAAGGCAAACTACCCTGCCGAGTACATGACCGCCGTCCTCATGCTGGCCGAGCATCACCCAGCGGGCGCCGCTCAGCGGGTGGCCGAGGCCTACCCAGAGTGCGCTCGCCTGGGCATTAGGGTTCTGCCGCCCGATGTCAACCACAGCCGCGTCAGCTTCGCCCTGGAGGAACAGAAGGATGGCAGCCTGGCCATCCGCTTTGGCCTGGCCGACATCAAGAACGTGGGGGCGGGCATCGTGGAGGGGATCATCGAGGCGCGCGACAGCGGCCAGCCCTTCGCTTCCATGGGGGACTTCTGCCAGCGGGTCAACTGCCGCTATCTCAACAAGCGGGCCCTGGAGAGCATGATCAAGGCCGGCGCCTTCGACTGCCTGGGCGCACGGAACACCCTGCTGGCGAACCTGGACCGCCTCATCAGCATGGCCCAGAGGTCACAGAAGCTGCGGGAGTCGGGGCAGGCCGCCCTGTTCGACGTCTTCGGGGAGGGCGTCTCCGGCCCGAGCCTGGAAGCAGCGGAGGCAGAGGTGCCCCTGGCCACACAGCTTGCCTGGGAGAAGGAGCTTCTGGGCGTCTATGTCTCGGAGCACCCCTTCAGCCGGGCGGCCCCCGCCCTGAGCCGACGGGTGACCGCCATGTGCAGCGAGGTCTCGGCCGAGATGGCCGGACGGGAGCTGGTGATCGCTGGCATCGTTGCCTCCACTCGCCAGATCCTCACCCGCGCCGGCCGCCTCTTCCTGGCCGCTGAGATCGAGGACCTTTCGGGGAGCGTGGAGGTCACCGTCTGGCCCGACGTCTACGACCAGACCCGCGAACTGTGGGTCGAGGGGAACATCGTCGTCTTGAACGTGCGCGTCCGCACCCGCAACGACCGCCTCCAGCTAAGCGTGCAGAAGGCCACCGCCTACCAGGAAGGGGCCGACCCAGGGCCGGACAACGGCAATTCTCCCCCCGAACCTCCTGTCGCCCGCCGGAGGGCGGCCGCCCCGCGCGCCCTGCGCGTCACCCTCAGCGAGACGGAGGACACGGAGGGCGATCAGGAGCGCCTGCGGGCGGTGATGGGCGCCCTGGCCGAGTTCGAGGGGGAGGACGAGGTGCGCCTGACCATCCGCCAGCAGGACGGCGAGGATGTGGAGCTGGAGCTACCGCGGGCGCGCGCCTGCGATGAGCTGAGCCAGCGCCTGGGCGCTATGCTGGGGGAGCAGGGGGCGGCTCGGTTTGTTTGAAATCTACGGACGAGGGGATTGACAGTTACACGGAAACGTGTAACAATTGGCACAAATGTTTGAGGATGCTTGTGTGAGTTGCTCTATGCAGTTGACGTTACCTGAAATCGCCAGTGAGTCTCTGCAACTCACCCGCAGTGGAGATTACCGAGTAACCAATGTCGCTTCGGTCCCACAGCGCAGCCCCTTTCGTTACCCGGGGGGTAAGACTTGGCTCGTGCCAAACGTTCGCCGATGGATGGCTAGCCTGCCAACTAGGCCGCGCGTGTTCTGTGAGCCGTTTTGCGGCGGAGCGATCGTGGGGCTGTCCATGCTGTTCGACGGCCTCGCCGACCAACTGATACTTGTCGAGCTAGACGAGAATGTGGCTGCCGTCTGGCGAACCCTCCTGAATGGGCAAGCCCGGAAGCTTATCGATGGGATCGGGCAGTTTGAGGTGTCCCGCGAGTCGGTAAGAGCCGTTTTGGACCGACGCCACAAGAGTCTCGCGGATCGGGCCTTTGCCACGATTCTGCGCAACCGCGTCCAGCGGGGCGGCATCCTCGCTCCTGGCGCCAGTCTCATGAAGCAGGGTGAGAACGGTCGCGGGCTGGCTTCGCGATGGTATCCCAAGACTTTACAAAAGCGAATGGAAGACATCCACGCGAGAAGAGGCTGCATTGCTTTCGTTCACGGCGACGGTGTTGAGTACATGCGAGAGAATGCGGATCGGCACGACATGGTGTTCTTTGTGGACCCGCCTTACACGGTGGCCGGCCGCCGCCTATACATACATTCAGATATTGACCACGAGGAGTTATTTCGCATTGCGTCGACGCTCTGTGGAGACTTTCTGATGACCTACGATGACGCACAACCGATCCGCGACTTGGCGGCGCGGTTTGGGTTTGATGTCCACGACGTACCCATGAAGAATACGCATCATCGTATCATGTATGAGCTACTTATCGCCCGAGACCTTGGATGGGCCAGGGCCTAACCGAGAAAGCTTCGCCAGGATACGGTCTTCGAACTCGGGCAGGCTGACAGGGCGGCCAGCAACGATGAGCTGAGCCAGCGCCTGGGCGCTATGCTGGGGGAACAGGGGGCGGCTCGATTCGTTTGAAGCCCACGGACGAGGGGTTGACATTGCCACGGAAACTCCTACAATACCGATAGCACAAAGGTTTCACTCTCAGGCTGTGCTGGGGAGGAGGTGATAACCATACAGAGGCAATGCGGATAAACGGAAGGCTCCGCTTACGCTGAGCCTTCCGTTCCGGGAACCCCCGTTGAAAGCCTCTGGGAGCTAGCACCTCCCGGGAGGCTCCGCCAGAAACGCAGTTTGTGGCGTCGGGAGTCTGTGGCGTTCATACCACACCGACGCCACGTAGTCAAGATATGGAGGAGTCAATGGTAACTCGAAAGAAAATAACAATTCTACTACAGTGGTCTGGCAGGATTCGGTGGACTGCCGAAAATGCCAGATCTGTTCCGCAGAGGGCCGGCGTGTACGTGCTCGTCACGCAGCACTCCGACGGCAAATACTACCGAGACTACGTTGGCCAAACGGATGACTTGCACGAGCGGTTCCTGGGCCACCTGTCACCTTTTGAGCCCAACCTGTGCGTCAAGCGGAAGCTGCGGGATGAGGTATCCTACTTCAGGTACGCTCTGGTGACCTCGAAGGATGACCGGCTGGACGCAGAGCAGACGCTATACGACCGGTACAGGCCGACGTGTAACGAGGAAAGGCCTCCGGGCTCCGGTCGGGGCTACGAGGTCGAACTGGACGAACGTTAGCTACTAGGTGGACGGGAGGCAGGCCATTGGTTCAGGATCACCTGTGGCCTGCCGCCCCCTCCAACCTTAGCAGGCGCTCCTTCATGTCCAGGCCACCGCCGTAGCCACCCAGACGCCCGTCGGACGCTATCACTCGATGGCAGGGGACAATGATCGGCCAGGGGTTGGCCGCCAGCGCCTGGCCCACGGCACGGGCCGCTTGCGGCTTGCCCGCCTTGGCCGCCAGCCAGCCATAGCTGCGCGTCTGACCGTAGGGGATTCCCCGCGCGGCCTGCCAGATCACTCGCTGGAAGGGGGTGGCAGCGGCGATGTCCAAGGCATCGGGGAAGGCGACGGGCTCGCCGCGAGCGTAGCGTCGCAGGCGCTCGGGCAAGTCGCCCAGCTCGTCAGCGCGGGCCTCCTCGCAGGCGCCCACGACAAGAACCTCTCTGAGAGCCGCGTCCCTATCGCGACGGGGCAGGGTGACCGCTCGCAGGCCGGCGGGGGCCAGCACAAGGCCCAGCCAGCCCAAGGCCGTCTCGATGATGCAAGATTTCATTTCGTCCCCCAATCGCCAGGAGCATAAGGCAAGCCCAAGATGTTGCTGCTTGCCGATTATATCAGGCCTGCTCTGAGCCACCAAAGGGGGTCGTAGTGTTCCACTCTAGGTGAGACATGGAGCGTCGGACACCCTCTGACCGCTCATCCTGAGCCTGTCGAAGGATGAGCGGGGGCTCATGGTTCGACAAGCTCACCATGAGCGGCTCCTGATCTCTCGAGTTTCTTGAAACACGATGTGGGGTGCAATCGTCAATGCTTTTGGGGTAAAATCGTTTCGATATGTTGAGCTTCAGGGGGATGCTAGCCCTTGCGGCCCTGGCGGCTGCTCTCGCCCTCCTGGCCTGCCAGAACAGCGAGAGCGAGCCAGTGGGTATAGGCGCCTCGCCTCTAGCCACGGCAACGGCCTCCCCTACGGCCACTGCCGCTCCCCCATCGCCCACGGCCGCCCCCACCGCCACGGCCGCTCGCCCATCGCCCACGGCCGCCCCTACCGCCACGGCTGCTCTCCCATCGCCCACGGCCAATCCTACGCCAACGCCAGCCCCCTTGGCCCAACCGTCTCCCTCACCCACGCCTGCGCCGCCAGCAGCCGCCGGTTCGGGCAGCGTGCAGGTCTCACCCGCCACCGTAAAGCCGGGAGAGGTATTCACGGTTAGCCTGCGGAACGATAAACCTGCCAGCACCGC
>JALHUG010000197.1 GCA_022866185.1 Dehalococcoidia bacterium | reverse complement strand
ATAGTACCTGCAGGGTCAGCTCCAGGCAGATGCGACTCGCTGCCGAGACGTTCATCTCCTTCAGAACCTCAAGCCCGCTCTCCGGCGCGAATAGCCGGTTCTTGAGCTCCTTCTTCAGCTCCAGGCCGTTCTCCACGAAGATCGCCTGGGCGTTGTTCTTGTGCGTCGCAATCTGGCGGTTGAGCAGGCAATACTGCGCGAACAGCTTCCGCAGATCCCGCACCACCCCTGTCGGCTTGTACACCGTCGGGATTCCAAACTCCCCCGTCACCACGTGCACCCACAGCGCCTTCGCCAAGTTGCGCGCATCCTGCCTGTCCGTCTTGTTCCATGAGTCCTTGATGATCCGAAACTTCCGCGGATCCATCACGAAGCACTTCGCCCCCTTCGCCTCGATCTGATCCGCCCACCAGAAGGATCCCGTCGAAGCCTCCAGGACCACCGCGTCGGTTGCTCCCAGACCCTCCACGTACTTTCCAAACTCCCGGCAGGCGCCCTCGAAATGCACCTCCTCCCCCTGACGATTCAGCACGCTGATCGTCGAGAACTGCTTGTGCCGGTCAATCCCATGTACCCTCTCGATCATACTCTCCTCCTCCTCATTGCCATGGGAGAGCAGAGAGGATAGGATGCCTTGGTGGCTGTGCGTTGCGTCCATTCCACTATTCGTGGTCCCATATGGGCACACATGTTGATGGTACAAACGCGGGAGGTGGCCTGACCAAACCTATCACCGTGGTCGCTCAGCGCCACAGAAAATCGACAGGCCATCTCCTGCCCTCTCCCCCTCTGCTTTCCCGGGTCGGGGTTGAGTGCAGCATACGACCATCTCCCGCTCATCGCAACGCGCAACTCCATCGGCAATCCTCCCGGCGCTGACGGTCATCATAACAACCTATCATCCTGTTCGACGCGAGCACGCTGGGCCGCACCTCCTTTGCGCTGTTCGCGTCGCTGGAGGCGATCGATACGATCGTCACCGACGCCATCGGCGCCGAGGACCGCGCTCACCTCGAGGAGAACGGCATCGACGTGCTGGTAGCGGGCTGACGGGCGCCGCTCGGGGCACCCCTGCTGCTGTGACCTCCGCCTCCCACACATGATCACGAGATGAACGCGGCACCACCCATGCTGGGGCCTGCACGCAGCAAGCCGCGCGATCTCTGGGGCGTTCATTATTCATGTGGCAGACCAACTTGCGCTGTCCCTAGATGCGACGCCCCCCGGGACCTACCGGCAGCGGGGAGTGAGTTCCCTCCAGAGGCTCTTCCGTGCCCACTTCGCGCAGCTCGTCGCCCGCTACGAGGCCGAGTTCGCCAAGCGGCTAGGGAAGTTTCGCCTCGAGCGGATCACCAAGGCGGTGGAGCGGTTCCTGGCCTGCGGGGACTACCGGAGAGGTATCGCCAGAATCAAGTGCACGAACCCCGACTGCGGACTGGAGTACTTTCGGCCCTTCAGCTGCAGCGTCTTCCATCCCTTGGTCGGGCCGCTGCACCGACTTTGTCCCTCCTGTTCGCAGAAGCGCACCCTGCTTCTGGGCGAGTACATGAACGAGCAGCTCCTGCTTCGGCTGCCGCACAAGCAGGTCGTGTTCACCCTGCCCAAGGTGCTCCGTGTCTTCTTCCGCCACGACAAGAGGCTTCACGGAGAGATCAGCCGCCTCATCTACCGGGTGGTACT
>JALHUG010000196.1 GCA_022866185.1 Dehalococcoidia bacterium | reverse complement strand
GTTGGCGCGGGTGGGCATGTACGTGCCCGGCACCGTGGCGGTCTATCCATCGTCGGTGCTGATGGCTGCCATCCCGGCGCGGGTGGCCGGCGTTGGCGAGGTTCACATGGCCACGCCGACGGCTGCCGACGGCAGCATCTCGCCCCTGAAGCTGGTGGCCGCCGACATCGCTGGCGTGGACGGCATCTTTCGGGCGGGTGGCGCTCAGGCCATCGCTGCCCTCGCTTTCGGCAGCGAGACCATCCCGCGCGTGGACAAGATCTGCGGGCCGGGGAACATCTTTGTGGCCCTGGCCAAGAGGGCAGTGCACGGTCTGGTGGGCATCGACGGTATCTTCGGCCCTACGGAGACGCTGGTGGTGGCCGACGACGGCGCCGACCCCGCCCTGTGCGCCGCCGACCTGCTGGCGCAAGCAGAGCACGATGCCCTGGCCAGCCTCATTCTCATCACCACCTCCGAGGCTCTGGCCCAGGCGGTGATGCGAGAGATCGAGCAGCAGCTAGAGTCGCTGGAGCGGCGGGACATCGCCGCCGCCGCCCTTGAGGGACAGGGGCTGGCGATAGTGGCAGAGACGCTGGCGGAGGCGCTGGCCCTGGCCAACGAGTACGCCCCCGAGCACCTTTCCCTGGCGGTGCGCGACGGCGAGCGCTATCTGGGCCAGGTGGCCAACGCCGGCTCGGTATTCATCGGCGGCCTCTCGGCGGAGGCCGTGGGCGACTACACGGCCGGCCCCAGCCACGTCATGCCCACCGGCGGCAGCGCTCGCTTCTCCTCGCCCCTGGGGGTGTACGACTTCCTGAAGGTGACGAGCGTCATATCCCTGGACGGGGCGGCGCTGGCTCAACTGGGGCCGGCGGCGGCGGTCATCGCTCGCGCCGAGGGGTTCACCGCCCACGCTCGGGCCATCGAGCGGCGGCTGGAGGGGGGCGCTGATGTTTGACCCCGCCCGAACGAGGATGGACGCCCTGCGCCTGGTGCGGCCGGAGCTGCTGGCGATGCTCGGCTATGAGCCCATCGAGCCGGTGGACGTGCTGGCCGAGGAGCTGGGTGTCCCCATCGACCGGATCGTGAAGCTGGACGGTAACGAGAACCCCTACGGCCCTTCGCCGCGGGTCAAGGAGGCCCTGGCCGATTTCGACCTCTACCACATCTATCCCGACCCGGAGCAGCGGCGCGTGCGTCAGGCCCTGGCCGACTACCTGGGCGTGGACAGCGAGCACATTGTGGTGGGCAACGGCAGCGACGAGCTGCTGGAGCTCATCGCCTGCCTTTTTCTTTCCCCTGGCGACGCGGCGATCAACTGCGGGCCCACCTTCGGCATGTACTCTTTCGTGAGCGAGATCCGGGGCGCTCGCGTCGTCGAGGTGCCCCGCCGCCAGGATTTCAGCCTGGACGTGGCGGTCGTGCAGGCGGCAGCCAGGAGGGGCGCTAAGGTCATCTTCCTGGCTTCGCCCAACAACCCCAGCGGCAACACCATCTCGACATCTGAGCTGGAGGCCGTGCTCTCCACTGGCATCCTGACGGTGGTAGACGAGGCCTACGTGGAGTTCAGCGATCGAAGCTTCGTGAGCCTGGTGCCCCAGCGGGACAATCTCATCGTCCTGCGCACCTTCAGCAAGTGGGCGGGCCTGGCCGGCCTGCGGGCTGGCTACGGCGCCTTCCCCAAGGGCATCGCCGAGCTCATGCGCAAGGTCAAGATGCCCTATAACATGAACGTGGCCGCCCAGGTGGCCATCCTGGCCTCGCTGGCGGACGTCGAGTCGCTGAGCGAGCGGGTGCAGGCCATCGTGCGCGAGCGGGAGCGGCTGTCGGGGGAGCTAGCGGCCCTGCCCTTCCTGCGCACGTTTCCGTCGAGGGCTAACTTTATCCTCTGCCGCGTCCAGAGCATCGACGCCCGCGAGGTCTCGCGTCGGCTGCGCCAGCAGGGCATCTTTGTCCGCTACTTCGATACGCCTGGCGTGAAGGACTGCATCCGCATTACCGTGGGCAAGCCAGAGCACAGCGAGCGGCTCCTGGCAGCCCTGAGGGAGATAGGAGGGAGCCTTGCCCCCTGAACGAAGAGGAAACGTCCGCCGCGAGACGAAGGAGACGCAGGTGGCGGTGGAGATGAACCTGGATGGCAGCGGCCGCGCCGACATTGCCACCGGCATCGGCATGCTGGACCACCTGCTGGAGCAACTGCCCCGGCACAGTCTATTCGACATAACCGTGCGAGCCAGCGGCGACATCGAGCGCGACCCTCACCACCTGGTGGAGGATGTCGGGATCGGCCTGGGGCGTGCCCTGTCGGAGGCCCTGGGCGAGCGCCGGGGCATCGTGCGCATGGCCCACGCCATCGTGCCCCTGGACGAGGCGCTGGCGGTGGTGGCAGTGGACCTGAGTGGCAGGGGACACGCGGCGTTGGAACTGCCCTTCACGTCTGAGCGGATAGGGCAGTTACCGACGGAGATGATCGCCCATCACCTGGCCGCGTTTGCGCTGGAAGGGCGGTTCAACCTGCACGTGCGGGTGCCAGCCGGAACGAACGACCACCACAAGGCGGAGGCGGTGTTCAAGGCGCTGGCCCGCGCTCTGGGCGATGCCACCCGCATCGACCCGCGCATCAGCGGCGACGTGCCCAGCACGAAGGGGAAGCTGTAGGGCTAGGCGGCCGATGTCGAAGCTGCCGCAAGTGAGGCCGGAAAGGGTCATAAAGGCCTTGCAGAGAGGTGGTTCGCCCTTGGCGGCTTGATTCTCGACCCCCGCCTGAAGGCGGGGGCATCGGATTGGCCTCGTCATGCCCCCCGACCTATCGGGGGGGTGTGCGTGAACCCAGGAGCCCAGAACCCCCAAATACGAAACCAGTTACGGCCTGAGCCTGGAGGAGTTCCAGGAGTTGCTATGACACCCATGAACGTTAGCTACACGGTTGTACTAATACCAACGGAATATGAGGATGAGGTGGGCTACACGGTTAGGGTGCCAGCGCTGCCGGGCTGCATCACCGAGGGTGATACCGTCGAGGAAGCTCTTGCCAACGCCAAAGAGGCCATCGAGGGCTACCTTCTGAGCCTTCGCGAGCGGGGCCTGTCAATCCCCCAAGAAACCGGGAAGTACGCCTATCAGGTGGAGGTAAGCGTTAGCTCCTAGCTCCCCGCCTCCTCCAGCGCGAAGCGGAAGTCCTCGATGACGGGGTTGGCCAGGAGGAGGCGGCACATCTCCGCCACCTGCTTCTCCGCCTGAGCCTTATCGCTGGCCTGGAAGCGGATCTCCATGTACTTGCCCGCCCGCACGCTCTCCACCTCGGCGAAGCCCAGGGAGTGCAGGCCGCCCTTGATGGTGAGGCCTTGCGGGTCGTTCACCGTGGGCTTGAGGGTGACGTAGACGCGCGCTAGGTACGTGCTCATCGCGGCCCCATTATCTCCCTTCCCATCAGCCTGCGGAAGGCCTCGCGGTAGCGCTCGGCGGTGCTTTTCACCACCTCCGGCGTCAGTCCAGGGGGCGGCGGCTGCTTGTTCCAGCCGATGGATTCCAGCCAGTCGCGCACGGGCTGCTTGTCGAAGCTGGGCTGGGATCGCCCGGGCTGGTAGCCGTCGGCGGGCCAGAAGCGGCTGGAGTCGGGGGTCAGCAGCTCGTCGATGACGATCAGTTCGTCGCTTCCGCCAGAGGCGGACCCGCCTTCGGCGGGCAGCCAGCCGAACTCCAGCTTGGTATCGGCGATGATGATCCCTCGCCGGCGGGCGTAGTCGCGGGCGAAGGCGTAGACGGCCAGCGTGCGGTCGCGGATGAGGCTGGCCGCTTTCTCGCCCACTATCTCCACCACCTGGTCGAAGGAGATGTTGATATCGTGGCCGGTCTCGGCCTTGGTGGAGGGTGTGAAGATCGGCTCCGGCAGCTCATCGCTCTCCTGCAGGCCGCTGGGCAGGCGGATGCCGCAGACCTTGCCCGTGGCGCGGTACTCCACCCAGCCGGAGCCGGCCAGATAGCCGCGCGCCACGCACTCCACGTCCAGGCGCTTGGCCTTGCGGATGAGCATCGACCGGCCGACGAGCTCGGGCGGGATGGTGAAGGGCACGTCCTTGGCCTCGCTGCTATCGATGAGGCGGAGGAAGTGGTTGGGGGCGACGTTGGCGGTAAGGTCGAACCAGAAGGCGGAGAGCTGGGTGAGGACGTGGCCTTTATCGGGGATGCCGTTGGGCAGGACGACGTCGAAGGCGGAGATGCGGTCGGTGGCCACCATGAGCAGGCGGTCGCCCAGGTCGTAGGTATCGCGCACCTTGCCGCGATGGAATAGGTTGGCCGTTGGCAGGTCGGTTCGGACAAGGACGGTCATCCGTTTACTCCCTATCGTGTCCGCAGACTGGCAGACTCAACTCCTAGAAGCTCTCGTCCACCTGCTTCGATTTGCGACGCTCCTTGGCAGCGCTTGCGCCAGAGGCGCATCCGCCTTCGGCGGAGAAGCCCTGCAGCTACGATTGGCGGTCCTTTTGGCCGTAGCTGCAGGCCTTTAGGCCTGCTCCATAATAGGCCTTGGTCCTGAGAATGGGTATTCGCTCCTGTCTTGGGCCAGGCCTGCCCGCACGGGATTGTCCCAGATGTAGCGTGCGAGCGCCAGCAAGTCCTCATCTGTGCGCAGGACATGGTCATGATAGCTGATCTGCCACAATGGGGCACCATGTTCTCGCTTGTATCGGTGACCGGAAAGCTGCTTGAAGTGGCGCACGAAGTGTGGTAGTGAGGAATCATCCTGACCAGACACCAGTAGGTGCAGGTGGTCGGGCATAAAGCAATACGCGTGAAAAGAGAATCCATATCTTGCGCAGGAGAGGGCGAGGCAGTCCAAGACGGTCTGGACAACACACGAATCGGTGAATCTGGCAGCCCGCGCGCGTGTGACCAAGGTCAGGCTGTAGGCGAAAGGCCCCGCGTAGCCGAAATCCTTGAGGCGAGGGGATTTGCGAAGCTTCGCCATGTTATCGGGCAGGGCTAAAGCCCTGCAGCTACGGTATCGGGCAGGGCTTGCGCCAGAGGCGCATCCGCCTTCGGCGGAGAAGCCCTGCAGCTACGGCTGTAAACCTACCCGGCGGAAGCTTTCGTCTACGTAGCGGACGAAGTAGCCGTAGTCGAACAGCGCCGCCAGCTCCTCGCGGGAGACGTGCTCCATGACCTCGGCGTCCTCGCACAGCACATCGAGGTAGGGCCTGCGGTCGCGCCAGGCGCTCATGGCATTGCGCTGGGCCAGCTTGTAGGCGTCCTGGCGCTTCAGCCCCTTGTCGATGAGGGCGAGGAGGACCCGCTGGGAGAAGATCACCCCGTGGGTCGACTCCAGATTCTCCCGCATGCGTTCCGGGTAGACCTCCAGGCCGCGCATGATGAAGGCGAACAGGTCGAGCAGGTAGTCCAGGAGGATGCAGGCGTCGGGCAGGATGATGCGCTCGGGCGCGGAGTCGGTGAGGTCGCGCTCGTGCCAGAGGGAGACGTTCTCCAGGGCGACGGTGACGTAGCCGCGGAAGAGGCGGGCCAGGCCGGTGATGCGCTCGCACTTCTCGGGGTTGCGCTTGTGGGGCATGGCCGACGAGCCGGTCTGTCCAGCGGCGAAGGGCTCGGCCACCTCCGCGACCTCGGTGCGCTGAAGGTGACGGATCTCGGTGGCGAACTTCTCCAGGGAGGCGGCGATGACGGCCAGGGTGGCGATGAAGTGGGCGTGGCGATCGCGCTGAACGATCTGGGTGCTCACGGGCGCCACGGCCAGGCCGAGCTGGCCACACACCGCCTCCTCCAGCGCCGGCGGGACGGTGGCGTGGCTGCCCACGGCGCCGCTGATCTTGCCCACCGATACGTCGGCCTTGGCCGCGGCCAGGCGGCGGGCGTGGCGGCGCATCTCGTCCAGCCACATGGCCAGCTTGAGGCCGAAGGTGATGGGCTCGGCGTGGATGCCGTGGGTGCGGCCCATCATCAGGGTGT
>JALHUG010000195.1 GCA_022866185.1 Dehalococcoidia bacterium | reverse complement strand
GCGTGAGCGCCCCCGCCTTCCATCGCATCCCTTCGCTCGACTCAGAGCCAGCCCTGAATGGAATGAAGGGACAAGCCTCAAGCTGGCCAGGACCATTGCCGATCCTTCGCTCCACTCAGAGCCTGTGATGAAATAGGTCTTCCCATGCCCGTAATCAGGAGTATAATGTCGTAGTGGTATTGAAGCAACGCCCTGGTATCTTAGGGGGGTGGATCTTGCTGTCGGAGGTGCATCGTGGCTCAAGAGCGCTTGTTTGCGGAAGTTGCGGGGACAGAAGCGGGTCCAGCTCCGGCAGCGGTGCCGACTCGTCCCGAGCAAGCTCGGATCTACAGGCCAGTCCGAAGCCAAATGGAGTTTGTGCAGCGAGATCTGGATTCCGCGATCGCAGAGGACCATTCGGTGCGGGCGATCTGGGACCTGGTGGACTCGTTGGATCTGTCGGCGTTCTACACTGCGATCAAATCGATCGAGGGAGGGCCAGGCCACCCGGCGACTGACCCGCGAGTGTTGGTGGCGCTGTGGATGTATGCGAGTGTCGAGGGCGTAGGCAGTGCCCGAGAACTGGATCGTCTGTGCCGGGAGCACGATGCTTATCGCTGGCTTCGGGGCGGGGTTCCCATCAACTATCATCTGTTGGCCGACTTTCGAGTGCAGCACGGTGCTGCCTTGGAGAGTCTGATGAGCCAGGTATTGGCGGCGATGATGGATCAGGGTCTGGCGACGCTGAAGCGAGTTTCGCAGGACGGGATGCGAGTGCGCACGAGTGCCGGGGCGGGATCGTTTCGGCGTCAGGAGAGACTGGAGGAGTATCTGGCCCAGGCTCAAGAACAGATCCGCCTTCTGGCTGGGGATGTTGACCAGCCGGAAAGACCAGCCAGCAAGCGTGAACGTGCGGCCCGAAAGCGGGCGGCTCGAGAACGGCAGGAGCGTATCGAACGAGCTCTGGCAGAACTGCCCGCACTCCAAGCAGCCAAGAAGAGCGACGAGCAACGGCAGCAGGCTCGTGCCTCGACCACGGACGCCGAAGCGCGGGTGATGAAGATGGCCGACGGGGGGTTTCGCCCGGCCTACAACCTTCAACTGGCAACGGATACCGAAAGTCAGGTGATCGTAGGCGTGAGCGTGACGAACCGTGGCACGGATGCGGACGAGGCCCCACCCATGCTGGAGCAGGTGATCGGCCGCTGCGGTGCGAAGCCGGACGATTACCTGATCGATGGTGGTCTGGCCACGCTGCGCTCTGTGGAGACGCTGACTGAGGCCGGTGTGACCGTGTATGCGCCCACTCGAGTTCCACGTGGGACCACGCGGACTCAGGCAGAACCTCGAGCAACAGACACGCCTGGCGTAGCAGCCTGGCGGGCACGCATGGCGACCGAGGAAGCGCAGACCATCTACCGTGAACGGGCAGCCACTTCTGAACGCGTGAATGCTCAATTCCGTCAGCAGCAAGGGCTTCGTCAGTTCGTTGTGCGAGGGTTGAGCAAAGTCCTCTCCGTAGCACTGTGGATGGCGATCGCCCACAACCTCTTGCGTTGGATTGCGCTGACCAGGCTCGGCGTCGCCTGACAGAGCAAGGAAAACGACACGGAGATGGGTGGAGCGGACAATCCACGGCGCGTGCCGACACCGCGAGCCTATTGCGCCAGCGCGTGAAGCCCGCCCACCTACGAGCGTGCGCATCATTCCATGCTCACCTTACTGCACGAATTCACCAGGATAGTTCCCAGAATCGATTGAATCACAGACTCTCAGGGCAGGCTTCGCTGCGCTCAGAATGACAGGTGCGGCGCTGAGAGCCTGCCCTGAACGACATGAAAGGATGACATAAGACGAGCTGTTCGGCCCACCTTGGACAGGCCGTGACCCAGCCGCAGGATGGTTGACGCCGCAGGCAAATCCAGATATCATTGCGCCAGGCAAGAGGGAAGGTCCATGTCTAGCGGTCCACGCAAGAGAAAGTCACAGCAAGCCCGCCGGAGCAGGATTGGCTGTCTGATGCGCCAAGCACAGGTCTTGCTTTGGATCCTATTGGCGGTTCTGGTGGGATTGGCCATCTGGTCAGCACGGCAAAACGGTCTGATCACGTGGCCTCCCTTTCTGGCCATCTCCACGGCGACCAAGACTG
>JALHUG010000194.1 GCA_022866185.1 Dehalococcoidia bacterium | reverse complement strand
CTCGATGCCCTGCGCATCGACACCGTCTCCCTGCCCATCGCCGTCGGCCTGCTGTGGATGATGTACCCGGTGCTCATGAAGGTCCAGTACGAGAAGCTCAACAAGGTGGCCACCGCCTGGAAGATGTTCAGCGTCTCGCTGGTGCTGAACTGGCTCATCGGGCCGGTGATCATGTTCCTGCTGGCCTGGATCTTCCTGCCGGACATGCCCGAGTACCGCGTGGGGCTGATCATCGTCGGGCTGGCCCGCTGCATCGCCATGGTGCTCATCTGGAACATGCTGGCCCGTGGCGACAACGACTACTGCGCCGTGCTGGTGGCCCTGAACTCTGTGTTCCAGATACTCCTCTACTCGGTCTACGCCTACTTCTTCGTCAGCGTCGCCTCGACCTGGATACCCTGGGCAGGCGGAGAGGCCGAAGCCGTGCACGTCTCGATGTGGGACGTGGCCCGCAGCGTGCTTATCTTCCTGGGCGTGCCGCTGGTGGCCGGGATCATCACCCGTTTCACTGTCATCCGGGCGAAAGGGCGCGACTGGTTCGAGACCAAGTTCATGCCCAAGCTCAGCCCCACGGCCATCGTCGGGCTGCTGTTCACCATCGTGGTCATGTTCTCCCTCAAGGGCGAGTACATCGTCGACCTGCCCCTGGACGTCCTGCGGATCGCCGTGCCGCTTCTCTTCTACTTCCTGATCATGTTCGGCGTGTCCTATGTCCTCTCCTGGCGGCTGGGCTTCCGCTACGCCGACACAGCCACCCTCTCCTTTACCGCCGCCAGCAACAACTTCGAGCTGGCGATCGCCGTCTGCATCGGAGTGTTCGGGCTGGAGTCCGGTCAGGCCTTCGCGGCGGTGGTTGGGCCGCTGGTCGAGGTGCCGGCGCTCGTCAGCCTGGTCTACGTCTCCCTGTGGGCCAGCCGCTTCTTCTTCGCCCCCGATGGACGGGCGAAGCGGCTGTTCGCGGCCCGGCCTGCGCGCAGTTGAGCCAGCCCTCGAGGGAGAGAGAGCGGCCAGGTGTTGGGGCGGCAGACGATGCTGTGGTGGCCTAGCTGGCCTTGACGCCCAGGTAGGCCTGGGCCATCTGGGCCAGGACCTCGTTGGCCTCTGCGATGAAGGCGTGCACCACATCTTCGGCGCTATCGAGCCGGTGGATGAGGCCCGATATCTGGCCGGCCGGCATGAAGCCGACCTCGGTGTCACCGCGGCCGATGGCTGCGTCTATCTTGTAGCCGTCCACCATCAGTTGGAAGGGGAATGGCTTTAGCTCATTCTCTCGGCCAACCCAGTCGTCGGCATACTTGTTGCGGATGACCCGACAGGTCTTGCCGGTGAAGGCCTTGGTGACCACCGTGCCTTCTTCGCTGCTCTCGATGATCTTGTTCTTATAGTTGAGATGGCCAAAGGCCTCATGGGTGGCCACAAAGCGGGTGCCCACCCAGATGCCACAGGCCCCCAGAGCGAGGGCGGCCACCAGGCCACGGCCATCGGCGATGCCGCCAGCTGCCGCTACCGGCAGCGGCTTGACGGCGTCCACCACTTGGGGCACAAGCGCCAGGGTGGCTATCCGGCCGGTGTGGCCACCACCCTCGTGGCCCTGGGCGATGACAATGTCGGTGCCACCCTCGGCGCAGCGGCAGGCGTTGCGAACGTTGCCTACCACCGCTAGCACCTTCATGCCGCGCCGGTGCATATCCGCCACATAGGGCGCGGGGTTCCCCAGGCCCGAGGCGAACACCGGCACTCCCTCGTCGAGCACTGCCTCCATCTGCTCCTCCAGGCCGGGCATTCCCTCCGCCAGGAGGAGGTCCACGCCGAAGGG
>JALHUG010000193.1 GCA_022866185.1 Dehalococcoidia bacterium | reverse complement strand
GGTGGGCATCATGCCCAGCGACATGTTCTCGCCCGGCCGCGTGGGGGTCATCTCCCGCAGCGGCACCCTGCTCTACGAAGTGGTGGCCCAGCTCGGCGAGCGCGGCATCGGCCAGAGCACCTGCATCGGCGTCGGTGGCGACCCCATCGTCGGCACCACGCCCCTGGAGGCCCTGCGCCTGTTCGACGCCGACTCCGACACGCTGGCGGTGGTGCTTGTGGGGGAGATCGGCGGCATCTTCGAGCAGGAGGCCGCCGACTACATCGCCACCACCATGACCAAGCCGGTCATTGCCTTCGTGGCCGGAACGACCGCCCCGCCAGGGCGACGCATGGGCCACGCCGGGGCGATCATCGCCGGCGCCAGTGGCACCGCCCAGGCCAAGAAGGAAGCGCTGGCCACCGCCGGCGCCGTTATCGTCGACAGCCCTGCCGACATCGGCGCCGCAACCCAGCGCGTGCTCAAAGAGCGACGGCTGCTGTAGGAGGAGAACTGGTCTCCCCGCGGATTAAAATCCGCGGCTTGGACCGAAGCTGCGGGATTCATCCCGCAGGGTCAGGGAGCTCACCCATCGCTGGCTCCTCTAGGCGCCGCGCGCCCCTTCGCCTTGCTGGGCCCTTTCGGCCAGTGCTACAATACACTTGCCGATTGGTTGGGTGGAGGGATCGCATAGTGGCTGAGTGCGCCCGCCTGCTAAGCGGGTAGGGGGTGTATAGCTCCCTCATGGGTTCGAATCCCATTCCCTCCGCCACGGCCTTTATCTTCGCCAGCCTTCGCGGCGCTTCGCTGGCGCATCCGGAGTGTGGCCCGCCCGGGCCCGTCCTTCACAGCTCCGTCGGTCCGAATAGCCAGCCGCCAACGAAGGCCAACATCAAAGCGCGGATCGTCTTGCCGATGGCCACCGCCAGCAGGAAGCGCCAGAATTTCATGCGCACCGCCCCCGCTGTGACGCCCGCAACCTCGAACAGGGGGTTGGGGATCGCCCCCAACACCACCAGGGTGAGGAAGCCCCAGTGCAGCATCAGGCGGTTCACGAAGTCCCCCGCCCGCCGCAGGGCGCGCCCCCAGGGACCTCCGATCGGCTGGCCCTGCTCCTCTCTCACCGCCCGGCCAATGCGGCCGGCGGCGTAGGCCGTGGTCTCGGCCAGGGTCATGCCGGAGCTGGCAGCGAAGGCCACGCCCCAGGGGTTGAGGGTCTTCGCCATGACCACGATGAGGGCCTGGCCCGCCGCTGTCAGGCCGGGCACCGGCACGAACAGGGTGGCCGAGCCCAGAAAGTTGGCGATGAACACCCCTGGATAGCCCAGGCTTTCCAGGTCGTCCTGGTCTACCCCCATTAGCCAGGGCAGCACGGCCATCCCCACCAGCAAGGCCAGGAGGAGCACAGCGGCTGCCCCGTACAGCAAGGGCCGCGGCACATCCTCGACGCGCCGTCGCAGGGCGCCCCACGCCCGCGCCGGGGCCGGCGGCCGCTCGATCTTCATAGCAACGATCAGTGTATAGACGCCAGGAATGACGCGCCAGAGCAGGAAGCTCCGCCCGCCCAACGCCAATACCAATCGCCTTGAATGGCCCCCGAGCCGATGCTACAATTCGCATTGAGGAAACTTCCCTTCGCCCCTTCGAGGCTTGCTCCGGAACAGGCAGGCCTCTTTCCACCAACGAGAAGAAGATGCCGCGATACCACATCTGGACGGTGGGCTGTCAGATGAACGAGGCCGACTCGGCCAAGCTGGCGGCCGGCCTTCAGCGCCTCGGCTGGGAGGAGACGCACCGGCCCGAGGAGGCCGATCTCGTCGTCCTCAACACCTGCGTCGTTCGCCAGAAGGCCGAGCAGCGGGGCGTCAGCAAGCTGGCAGCGCTGCGACGCCTGAAAGAGCGCTCCAACGGCCGCCGCCCCCGGATCGCCGTGATGGGCTGCATGGTCGACCTGCGCCCGGACAGCCTGCGCGAGCGCTTCCCCTTCGTCGATGTCTTCGCCCGCCCCCAGGCCTTCGGCGACGTCCTGGCCGCCGTCGCGCCCCAGGAGGACGTGGGTGGAGAGTTCTGGCCGGAGACCTTCCCCCAAACCGCTGGCCCCACAGCCTACGTGCCGGTCATCCACGGCTGCAACAAGTTCTGCACCTTCTGCATCGTCCCCTATCGCCGCGGCCGCGAGCGCAGCCGCCCCATCGCCGAGGTGACCCACGAGGTGGAGGTGCTGGTCGCCCGCGGCGTGAAGGAGGTAACGCTTCTGGGCCAGACGGTGGAGGCCTACGGCCATGACCTGCCCGAGCGGACCAGCCTGGCCGACCTCTTCCGCGCCATCCACGGCATCGACGGCCTGGAGCGCATCCGCTTCCTCACCTCCTACCCCAAGGACATGACCGACGACATCATCCAGGCGGTGGCCGAGCTGCCCAAGGTGTGCGAGTGCTTCAACATCCCCGTCCAGTCGGGCGACGACACGATTCTGGCCCGCATGCGTCGCGGCTACACCCTGAGCGAATACCGGGACGTGGTCGATAAGATCCGCCGCCGACTGCCCGCCGCCGCCATCAGCACCGACATCATCGTCGGCTTCTGCGGCGAGACCGACGATCAGTTCCGCCGCACCTGCGACCTGCTGGCGGAGCTACGCTTCGACAAGGTGCACGTCGCCGCCTACTCGCCGCGACCGGGCACCATCGCCTGGCGCACCCTGGCGGACGACGTGCCTCAGCAGGTGAAGATGGAGCGCCTGCACATCGTCGAGGGGCTACAGGAGGGCATCGCCGCCGAGATCAACGCTCGCCTTGAGGGTACAGTGCAGGAGGTGCTGGTCGAGGGCGAGAAGGGCGGCAAGCTCAACGGGCGCACTCGCAGCGACAAGATCGTCCACCTCCACGGCCAGGCACGCCCCGGCGAGCTGGCGAACGTAAGCATAGAGAAGACCAGCGCCTGGTCTCTTCAGGGCAGGCTGGTGGACTAGAGGCGAGGTGGAAGAATGGCGAGGCCAACCGATGACGAGATCCGGTCCGCGGAGGCCATGGAGTGCACCACCGACCGTCTCCTCCAGACGATCCCCCTGGCCGAGGAGGAGGCATTCGCCTCCTGGCAGCAGGACATCCCCGCCGAGTACCATTCTCTCACCGCCGACGAGCTGCTGCAGCGGGTGCGGGCGGCCAAGGCCAAGCTGAGCGATAGGCTGGTCATCCTCGGCCACCACTACCAGCGCGAGGATATCATTCAGTTCGCCGACTACCGCGGCGACTCCCTCAAGCTGGCTCGCTTGGCCGCCGAGCAGCGGCAGAAGGAGTACATCGTCTTCTGTGGCGTCCACTTCATGGCCGAATCCGCCGATATCCTCTCCGGGCCCAACCAGATAGTGATGCTGCCCAACATGGCCGCCGGCTGCTCGATGGCCGACATGGCTCAGCCCAATGACGTCTCCGCCTGCTGGCAGGAGCTAGCGGAGGCGGGCATCGAGGGCATCCTGCCCATCACCTACATCAACTCGGCGGCCAGCCTCAAGGCCTTCTGCGGCCGCCACGGCGGCATCGTCTGCACCTCCTCCAACGCCCGCAAGGTGCTCGAGTGGGCCTTCCAGCGGGCCGAGCGCGTCCTCTTCTTCCCCGACCAGCACCTGGGGCGCAACACCGCCGTCAAGATGGGCATCCCCCTGGAGGAGACGGCGCTCTGGGACTACGCCCTGCCAACGGGCAGCCTGGGCGGCAACACCCTCGCGGGGCTTCAGCGGGCCAGGGTCATCCTCTGGAAGGGGCACTGCGCGGTGCACCAGCGCTTCACGGTGGAGCAGATACGAGCCGCCCGCCAGAAGTACCCCGACATTCAGGTGATCGTTCACCCTGAGTGCACGCTGGAGGTGGTGCAGGCCGCCGACTACGACGGCTCGACCGAGGTCATCGCCCGCACCATCGCCGAGGCGCCCGCGGGGAGCAAGTGGGCGGTCGGCACGGAGGTAAACCTGGTGACCCGCCTGGCCCGCGAGAACCCCGACAAGCTGGTGTTCTGCCTCGACCCGGTGGTCTGCCCCTGCGCCACCATGTATCGCACCCACCCGGCCTACCTGTGCTGGGTGCTGGAGAAGCTGGTGGAGGGCCAGGTGGTGAACCGGGTGCAGGTGGACGCAGAGACCGCCCGCTACGCCAAGATCGCCCTCGACCGCATGCTGGCGGCGGTGTAGGGCTCATGGTTCGACAGGCTCACCATGAGCGGAACATCAAGACCGCTCACCCTGAGCGGAGGACCAAGACCGCTCACCCTGAGCCTGTCGAAGGGCGAGCGGGGCTAGCCCGCTACGCCAAGATCGCCCTGAAGCGCATGCTGGCGGCGGTGTAGCGGGGCGCGGACTGGCCAGGCGCCGGGCCGGTGCTCATAGTGCTTCTGGGCCCTGCATCCCCGTCTCCGGTGTGACTTCTGACCGGCCCTCGGCTTGCAGGAGACGCTCGATCCTGTCGAGCAGGTCAGGGGACAGCTCCGTGTCGCCTTCCGGTGTCTGCCTTAACCGCTCAATGAGTGCCGCGATGTATTGACGGCGGAGATACGTCACAGAGGGAGCGGCTGTGCCCACAATTTGGTCATCAGGTCTGGCAGTGCCCACAGCGCGTGTGGGCACTGCCGTAGCTGTCGCGGGCTTCCTGGGGCCAGCTATCGGGCGTTTAGTGCCTCTTTCGCGTGGCTTGTCGAGCGTGGGGATACTGGCTTCGTTGCAGAGCCCGAGGAAAAGCAGGACCATGCGTTTCCGCTGCGAGATCGGCTCGTAGCGCCGAAAGTGATTGTCGATGGTCATCATGGAATCTTTTGACGGATCGATCACCCGGAAAGCCTCTTGGTAGGAGCTTCGCAAGATGCCCTGTAGAATTTGGCGATATTCATCCTCGGTGGCTATCTGAAGGCTCTCAAACTTCGCTGTAGGCGCTCCAGCTTCGTCAACCAAACCCAAGAACCTCAAAGCAGCCAGCGTGCGGTGAGCGTTCCCACCTGGAATGCCAACGTCTTTCAGAAAGTCCACGTCGATGCTTTCCGGCAGGCTCCTCTCTCGGAACCGGCGTATGATGCCTATCACGTTGGCTGGAGGTGCGTACGGCGCCTGCCCAAGCGACTGCATCTGTGTGCCCTCCTGCGTGCCCTAAAACAACCTAAGGCCACTATAACCCGTTAGGGCACGCCTGTCAAGCGTCTTGTCACAAAGTTTTACATTCCTCCGCCACTGCTGCAACCTATATGTAGGAAAGGAGGCGACAACATGAGTGGTGGTCAGGAAATCCAGTTCTCGATAGAGCCGCGGCTTGAACAAGAGGGAGATCTTTGGACAGCCTACTGCGACGAACTGGGCTTGGCTAGCTGTGGCGAGAGCCTCGACGAGGCGCTAGAGAATCTTCGAGGAGCCATTACCGCCTTCTGTCGAGCCCTGGCTCGCAAAGGGCTGCTTGAAGACACGCTAGACCGGGCAGGAATCAAAGCGGAGCGTGTGCCAGCTTCGGAGGCGGCTCCGCGGGTAAGGGTCGCTGTCCCGGCATGAATCATCGCCTCGTTTCCGGCGGCGAGCTTCTCCAGTACCTATTGAATCATGGGTTCGAAATCGGTGCACAGGACTGGGGAACCGTCATCGTTGTCCCAAGAGGGCAACGCGAAGGAGTTTGGGAGACGTGGGCGAACGTCCCGTACCTGCAACGGAGGGTAACCATGGGTCTACTTCGTCAGGTATTGGATCGTACCGGAATCGACTGGGAGGACTTCTGGAATGAGGTCGGCTAGCTAGCAGGTGCAGGCTCGAGAGCCGGGCCATCGACTGGCCCGGCTCTCTCTATGTCCAGCGTCTTGCGGTTTTCTGCCATAATCTCCCCGTTTGCCCCCTCCCCTCGCGCCGCCTACAATAGACGTGGCGGCATGAGTCACCTTCGGCGCATCATCTCCCGTGGCCAGATCCGGCGGCGCGTGAAGGAGCTGGCGGTCCAGATCCGGGCCGACTACTCCGGCCAGCGCCCCGTGTTCGTCTGCGTGCTCAGAGGCGCATTCATCTTTCTGGCCGACCTGGTGCGCGAGGTTGGCCTGCCGCTGGAGATCGACTTTATGGCGGCGTCGAGCTACGACATGGAGAAGACCAGCAAGGGCCACATCACCATCCTCAAGGACATCACCACCGACATCGCCGGCCGCCCCGTCATCCTGGTGGACGATATCATCGACAGCGGCCTGACCCTCCAGCACCTGCGCGACGACCTGGCCAGCCGCCGCCCGGCCAGCCTGCGGGTGTGCGCCCTCCTGGCCCGCGAGCGAGCGCTGGCGGCCGGTACGGTCATCGAGTACCTGGGCTTTGCCGTGCCCGATGACTTCCTGGTGGGCTACGGCCTCGACTACGCCCAGCAGCATCGCCAGCTGCCGGACATCTACGCGATAGAAATAGAAGATGAGTAACACAAGCCTGGAGCAGATCATCGCCGTCGCTCGCGGGGACGCCCCCGGCGATACGCTGCTGGCCAACGCGCGCATCGTTAACGTCTTCACCTCGGAGGTCGAAGAGGGCGATGTCGTCCTGTGCGAGGGCCGGATCGCGGGCATCTCCGCCGGAGGCGGATCCGCCCCTGGCGGAGGCCAGGGGTACAAGGCACGCGAGGTGGTAGACCTGCGCGGCGCCTACCTCCTGCCCGGCTTCATCGATGGCCACACCCACATCGAGAGCTCCATGCTCAGCATCGGCCAGTACGCGCGGGCGGTCGTGGCTCGCGGCACCACCTCCGTCATCACCGACCTGCACGAGTTGGCCAACGTGGCCGGCCTGAGGGCTTTGCGCCGCCTGCTCAAAGACGCCGCCCACCTGCCTCTGGACGTCTTCCTGATGGCGC
>JALHUG010000192.1 GCA_022866185.1 Dehalococcoidia bacterium | reverse complement strand
TTTCCAGGAGAACGACCTCACCGCCAACTGCGCCCAGACCGATGTCAAGGGGGACAGGACGAAGCGCCCCAATGAGCAGGTCGACCCTGACCTCTACCTCAGGATCGTGGAGCGGAGGAGCGACGGGATCGTCGTCCGGGGGGCGAAGGCTCACAACACCATCGCCCCCTATGCTGACGAGATCATCGTCACGCCCACGCGGTTCTTGACGCCGGAGGAGAGCGATTGGGCCGTCTCGTTCGCCCTGCCCGCCGACTGGGATGGGATTCACCTGGTATGTCGCCCATCCTTGCCCAGACCCCGGCGGAGGCTCCAGGCCCCCATAGCCACCTTCGGCGATGTGGAGTCCTTCACCATCTTCGACGATGTCTTCGTGCCCTGGGATAGGGGATTCATGTGCGGGGAGACACAGTTTGGGGGGATGCTGGCTCTGCTGTTCGCCCTCTATCACCGCCATAGCTACACCGGGTGCAAGCCGGCTACGACAGACGTGCTCATGGGCTTCGCCGCTCTGGTGGCTGAGTACAACGGGATAGAGAAGGCCGAGCATGTGAGGCACAAGCTCGCTGAGATGATCAGTGTTGCCGAGCTGGTCTATGCGGCAGGCATCGCCGCTGCCGTAACCGGACAGAAGCAACCCTCAGGTACCTACACTCCGGATGTGGTCTACTGCAACGTCGCTCGCAGGCATGCAGGTATGAACATCTATCACGAGTTCGAGACCGTGGCCGATCTGGCTGGCGGTCTGCCGGCGACCCTGCCCCCTGAGGGCGACTTCTACCACGAGCAGATCGGGCCGCTCATGGAGAAGTACATCATGAGGAACCCCAAGATCTCGGCGGAGAATCAGCATCGCTGCTTCCGAGCCCTGAGCGACGCGATCTGCTCCGGTCAGGCGGGGCTGGCGCAGATAGCCGGGCTCCACGGCGGGGGCTCGCCGGTGATGGAGGCAATTGCCATCCTGGGCAACTATGACCTGAAGGCAAAGAAGAACATCGCCAAGTACCTGGCAGGGATCCCCATAGAATAGAAGCAGTTTCAAGAATGGCTTGCCACCCCCGCCTGTCCGCCGTGCGGACTCCGCCTCTGCGGATGGCGGAGAAGGCGGGGGCATGGATGCCGCCCCGTTTACGGGGCGGTAAGGCAGGGCTTGCGCCAGAGGCGCATCCGCCTTCGGCGGAGAAGCCCTGCAGCTACGACCCTGGCTGCTCTCTACCGTAGCTGCAGACCTTTAGGTCTGCCTGCAAAGAGCAACCCGCTCATGCTTGGCGGGGATAACTACCTAAGTCAATGACCACTAGGCTGGGGTTGCATGTGAACCCAGGAGCTCACGGCGGCCGGCAGCCTTCTCCCTCTATCCCCCTAGCTGAGCCACTTGCCCAGCCACTGACGGTCGTCCAGCACCTGGGCGCAGGCTGAATAGGGGTCCAGCTCCCCTACCACCACCCGCTCGGTGAGGTCCCTCAGTTGGCCGTCCTTTTCGGCAAAATCCAGGAAACGCGCCCGCACCTTGCGCTGGAGCATCTCCAGGAACTCCTCGCGGCGGCGCTGACGACGACGCCTCTCCAGCTCGCCATTCTCCTCCTGGGTACGGCGGCAGCGCTCCAGCTCCGCGTACACCTCAGCGAGGCCAATGCCACGGTGAGCCTGGGTGAGCACAATGGGGACGGGCTCGCCCGGCTTCATGGCCACAAACGCCTCCAGCTCAGCCTTCATGCGTGGGGCGCCATCGCGGTCGGCCTTGTTGATGGCAAAGACGTCGGCGATCTCGAACAGCCCCGCCTTCATGGCCTGGACGGCGTCGCCAGATTCGGGCGTGAGCACGACAATGACGATATCGGCGGCATTGACCACATCCAGCTCCGTCTGGCCGACGCCCACCGTCTCCACTACGATCACGTCGCGGCCGCTGGCATCGAGCAGCTTGATGACCCCCTGAACGGTAGCAGGCAGGCCGCCGTGGCTACCGCGAGTGGCCATGCTGCGAATGAATACGCCCGGGTCGAGATAGTGCTGCTGCATGCGGATGCGGTCGCCCAGTAGGGCGCCGCCGGAGAAGGGGCTGGAGGGGTCGACGGCCACAATGCCCACCGACAGCTCTTTCTCACGCATGATGGCGGTGAGCTTGTCTACTATTGTGCTCTTGCCCGTCCCTGGCGGCCCAGTGACGCCTATGCAGTAGGCGCGGCCGGTGTGAGGGCCGATGCGGCGCATGATGTCCACCACCGCTTCGCTCTCACCCTCTACCAGGCTGATCAGACGAGGCAGGGCCAGCGTATCGCCGGCCAGCATCCGCTCCACCAGTTCCGTGACGCCTTGCCCCGTTTTCATTCGCTCACTTCTTCCCCGCACAGCCCCACATCCCGGCGCCGGCCCAGGAGGAGCCACAACAGGTCATTCGCCAGAGGGGCTGGGCGTCGCGGTTGGCGACTCAGCCTCCTCCGTTGGGGTTAGCGCCTCAGCCTCCTCCGTTGGGGTTGGCGCCTCAGCCTCCCCCGTCGGAGTTGGCGACTCAGCCTCCCCCGTCGGGCTGGGGCTGGCCGGCGGAAGGGTCGCGATCGGCGGGGCCTCCCATACGGTGAAGGCGCCCACCATGCTGATGGGCTGAGAGTCGGAGCGAAAGTCGAAGGCGCCTGGCTGGTCGAACCGAAGTGCCAGGCTGCCGGTCTTGCCGGCATCGACGTTGTCAGACACGATGTCATCCTCGGTGTCGTACGTGCCATCGAGGCCTGCTATCCGCAGATTGTGAGCCTTCCCATCCTTGTTGCGCAGCTCGAGGATGTAGTCTCTACCCACCCTGACGGTGAGACCGCTGGGGGAAAAGCGGTCGTTGCGCATCTCCACCCTGATCACAGTCTCGCCACCAGGGCCAGGCGTAGGAAGGACGCTTTCGGAGCCTCCCCCGCAGGCCAGGGCCAGCAGCCCCAGGAAAGAAGCTAGCATTAGAAGCAGTTTCAAGAACGGCTTGGCACCCCCGCCTGTCCGCCATGCGGACTCCGCCTCTGCGGATGGCGGAGAAGGCGGGGGCATGGATGCCGCCCCGTTTACGGGGCGGTGTGGAGAGAATTTTGAAATAGCTTCTAGTGCCACCAGTATTCGCTTCACGTGACCCGTCCCTCCTCGAATCCTCGCCGCCTGTCCTGCCTCGCTGCCCCTGCTCTCTACGGCGACAGACTCGTAGTGCATTATAACCTCTGTAGCTGCCGTATCCCAATAGCAGAAGGAAAAGTCCGGAGATAGAGGTTTATTCTGGACACAAGTTGACGAGCTAGAGCCCTAGTGGTGTAAACTGATTGCGAAAAAAGGCACAAGTTCGCTAGGCTTAGGGCGGCGAGGGATCACTAGCGATAGCCGCTTGGTTGTGGTGGGACACAAGTTGGTACAGAATCCAAAGGCAGCCAGAGTCATCAACGGCCCTGCTGCGGTCGTCGATCGTCTGCCGCTTTATGCCCGCTGCCTGGCCCTGCTACAGTCCAGAGGGCAACAGGTGGTGAGCTCGTCAGACCTGGCCAGGCTGTCGCGGGTAACGCCGGCCCAAATTCGCAAGGACCTGAGCTATTTTGGCCGCTTTGGCAAGCAGGGGCGTGGCTACAACGTGGGCGAACTTCTGGAGGAACTATGGCGCATCCTCGGCCTCGACCGCCAGTGGCGGATGGCCCTTGTTGGAGCGGGCAAGGTTGGGTGAGCCCTCCTGGAATACGGCGGGTTTGCCAGCCAGGGCTTCCAGGTCGTTCAGGCTTTCGACGTTGACCACCAGATTGTGGGCCAGCAGGTAGGCTCGGTGACAATCAGACACGTGAGCGAGCTCGAACAGAGGCTGCGCGAAGATCCGGTGGATATCGGCATTGTGGCGGTGCCCGCTGTTGAAGCTCAAGCGGTGGTGAACACCATGGTGGGCTGCGGCGTGAAGGCCATCCTCAACTACGCCCCCTTATGCCCCCGCAGACCCCCCGACGTGGAACTGCGCCAGATCGACCCCATCCTTGCCCTTCAGAGCATGACCTTCCACCTGAAGGCCCTAGAAGGGCCGGCGAAGCGGCGTTAGTATCCGCCCAGGAAATCGCCCTCGGCGGGCTGAGCACGACGGATCAGGTCCAGGTGCTCGAGGGCGATACCGGCCCCGATGGCCACACAATCCATAGGATTCTCGGCCACCGAGCAGGGGATACCGATCTCCTGGGAGATCAGGCGG
>JALHUG010000026.1 GCA_022866185.1 Dehalococcoidia bacterium | reverse complement strand
CGTTCAACTATTTAAATTCACCTCTGCGGGATAAATCCCGCAGCTTCCCCAAAGCTGAGGGTTTCTCCGCCAGAGGCGGATCCGCCTTCGGCGGAAACCCTCAGGGGTGTTCTTATTTTCTTGATCGCCCTAAGGCGGGGGCATGGATGCCGCCCCGTTTACGGGGCGGTGTAGAGAGAATTTTGAAACTGCTTCTAGTTATAGCGGTTCATGGCCGCCGCCAGCCCCTCTCGCAGGATGCACGCCACCGCCTCTGCCGCCTGCTCCACCGCTGCCTCCAGCGCCTCCTGTTCCTCGGGCTCGGGCTCGCCCAGGACGTACTTGGCGACGACGAGCGGGTGGGTGACGGGCTCGCCTGCGGCCGTGCGCGGTCGGCCGATGCCGATGCGCAGGCGGGGGAAATCCTCGCTCTCGATGGCGTAGATTATGTCGCGCAGGCCGTTGTGGCCGCCGTCGCTGCCGCTTGGCCGCAGGCGGATCCTCCCCGCCGGCAGCTCAAGGTCGTCGCAGATGACCAGCATCTGCTGCGGCGATAGGTTGTAGCGCTGGAGGAGGCTGGCCGCCGCATCGCCGCTGCGGTTCATGAAGGTGCGAGGCTTGGCCAGCACCACGGGCTGATCATCCACCTGCCCCTCGCCCACCCTGGCCCAGCGGCTGCTCTTGAAGCGAATGCCCCAGTTGCTGGCCAGTCGCTTGACGCACCAGAAGCCCACGTTGTGGCGATGGGTAGCGTAGGCCGACCCGGGGTTGCCCAGGCCCACCACGAGGCGAACATCGAGGAAGGGGCCGGTCATACGGGCGAACGCTTGCTGGTGCCAGAAGGCAGTTGGGGCCACGTATTCTCGGGGAGGGCCTGCTGGCTGGTGGTGAACGCATCGTGGATGACGCGGGCCACTTTCTCGGCTATGTCCTCCACCACCTCCTCGCTCAGGTCGGGGATCGGCTCCTGCAACTTGGCGAAGACGGGGGACAGCAGAGACTTCACGTGCGCCTCTACCAGGAGGCGGCGCAGGAAGCCCAGAAGCTCGTCGTCGAGGACATCGGCCAGGGAGCGGGCTTGGCTGGCCTGCACAAGCTGGATAAACTGCTCCACCCGCGCATCGCCGCTGGTGGCCAGGATCTGCTTCACCGCCTTGGAGGATAGGCGCTGCAACTGCTGGCTGATGGCCCTCTCCAGACGACGCCTCAGCCGCTGGACGTCCTCCCAGGGCGGCTCGTCGTTCAGGGAGATGCCGCAGGTCGAGCAGCGGGCAGCCTCCCCCGGCTCTCGCTCCAGACTGGCGGACAGCAGGCAGGCGCCGATGCTCTGAGGCAGTTGTTCGTAATCGGCCAGGGCCTCCTCACCCAAGGGCGGCCCCAGCTCCCTGAGGGTATTCAGGCGGCGTAGGGCCTGAACGTGGGAGACAAGGTCCATGAGCTGGGCGTGGAGGGTCAGGGATGCCTCCCAGTATCGATGGTGATGCTTCAGATAGGCAGACTGATAGCGGTGGCGGAAGCGCTCGAAGGCGGCCCGCATGGCGGCCCAGCGGTGTGGTTCGGCCACCAGGGTGACGAAGGAAAGCTCCTCCAAGACGAGGGTGCGATCGATGGCCAGTTCGGGCTCGCTCTCGGGCACCGCCGCCTCGATGATGAAGCGCCGCATGCGCGCCGCCTTGCGGGCCTCATTCGGGCTCTCAGTCAGGGCACGACAGAGGTAGATGTCTTCGGCCAGGTCGCTGGGGCTGGAATACAGGCGGGAAGCGGCCTCGGCGAAGGTTGCGGTGGTCGTGGCTTCGCTCAGGGAGGACAGACTCTCCAGGGCGCTGGCTATTCGTGGCATGTCGGTCAGGAGGTCTGGAAGGCGCGGCGCTTTCTCCTGCGCCACCGTCAGGGCTTGGCTCAGGGCAGGCAGCAGCTCGGCCAAGCCAGCGCTGGGGGCAGCGTCGGCGGGCGCGGCCAGGGCGACTGCCAGGCTGTGCAGGTAGGGCTGGGCCGCTCGCTGGGCCAGCAGGGCCTGGGCCAGGACATCCAAGCGCGGTGCCTTCTCGTGAGGCGAGAAGATATCGGCGGGGCCGATCTCCAGGGGCGGGTTCGCCACGAGCTGGCCGCTGGCCAGGGCGGTCATGGCGCTCGCCGAGAGGGCGAGCGTTTCCTCACTGTCTGGCGCTTGCCTCTCCTTCTCCCGCACCTTATAGGCGGTGGCTGTCTCCCGCAGGCGAGGCCCACCGTGGACCGCCTCGCCTGGCGCACAAACGGCTACGCCGACGGCGATGGGGCCCAGGGAGCCAGACGGCCGCTCGCTGAGGATGACGATGCAGAAGTCGTCGTCCGCCAGTTGCCCTAGTTGTGGGTGCCAGTCTTGGCTGAGGATGGCCTGGCCGCAGTGCTCGCCGCCTTGAGCATCCACCACGGCCAGGCGATAGCGCTGCTCCGGCGCTGAGTCTGCACCAGTAGAGCTGCCCTGCTCGGGCGGGCCGGGACGCTGACGGCTGGGATCGCGACCGAATCCTGACATAGCAATCGCTGCATTATATCATACGGGGGAATTACCCACGTTATTCTAGTCGAGCGGACGCCGGCAGTCCATACCGATTTTTGCGTAGGCTCCAGCCTTGATGGTCATTGACCAAGTGGTACGACGCTACTGGTCGCCCTTTAGAGGCAGACCTAAAGGTCTGCAGCTACGAAATGGAGGGCGGGCAGAGTCGTAGCTGCAGGGCTTCTCCGCTGAAGGCGGAGTCCGCAAGGCGGACAGCCCTGCCTTTTGTCGAGTTATCTAGTCAATGACCATAAGGGCGGCAGGCGCGATGCTGGCGTCCCTGCTAGTCGAGCAGTCCTTCCCTGAGAGCGCGCACGCCCGCCTCCGTGCGACAGGCGGCGCCCATCTTCTCGAGGATATTCGCGAGGTGCTTGTGAGCCGTGAGGGGGCTGATGCCCAGTACGGCCGCGATCTCCTTATCCGATTCGCCGGCCGCCACCAGATGGAGGACCGTGAGCTCGCGGAAGGTCAGCCCGTGGTCGTTCGCCTGCTGCATCCGGCGCTCCACTCTGCTTTCGAGCTCCTCCCTGGCCTTCTGCCGCGCTTCCTCCGCCCGCTTGTGCTCGCTGATGTCTCTGACTATCGCCTGGCGCAGGACCTTTCCTTGGTAACCTACCCTGCTTATGGAGACCTCAGCATCGAACTCGCTGCCATCCTTGCGCAGTGCCTTGAACTCGTACCGGTCGGGGCCCCTTTCCCCCCTGTCCCTAGCGTAACCCCTTTCCGCCATCATCTCTCGGTACTCTGCTGACACGAAGTCGGTGAACGGCCGACCCACCACCTCCTCTTCGCTCTGGCAGCCGAACATTTTGAGCGCTGCCTGATTCACAAACCCTATCTCGGAGCCCTCAGCAACCATTATCCCATCGATGGAGTCCTCTACCAGCTTGCGGTACTTCTCCTCCGACTCGCGCAGCGCCTCCTCCATCTTTGAGCGGCTGATGGCGTTTCCGATTTGCGTGGCTACGGTCTCGAGCGCAGCGCGGGCATAATCGGGCACCTCATGAAGGGTATGTGAGGCGATGTTGAGACAGCCGATAATCCGATTGTCGTGGGGTACTGGAATGACGGCGATGGCGCGCAGGCCTTCCTGAGTCTCGGCTTGATCCAAGGGGACACCTAGTTCTTGATGTCGACCGTAGATTGGCTTGCCCGCCATAACCAGGCATGCGTTCGCCGAGTCTGCATCGTAGTGCGACACGCTTTTCACAAAGCCAGACGACAGTCCTCTGTGAAATGCAAGCTCCAGCTCCGCTGAGGTCTCGTCAACAAGATAAACACCGCCGCAGTCCATCCCCGAGACGCGAATGGCGGCTTCAAAGCATAGACGTAGCGTCTCCTCAAGGCCACTCGTAGCGGCGAGCGCCAGACCCAAGTCGCGTTGGGTACGGCTCAGGTTTTCCGCCCGCTTGCGTTCAGTGATGTCGTGGAATAGGGCCTGGTTGAAGCCCTTGCCGCGGACGGAAACAGCCCTGGACCTTACCTCGATGTCACGTATCTCGCCGCTCTTTGTCCTGTGTTTCGTCTCGAAAATATCGGCCCCCTCCTCGACGACTCGCCTGATGTGCTTGGCTACTTCCTCTGGGGATTCAATGGCCTCAAAGTCGGGTATCTTGAGCTTCTCTAACTCCTCGCGGGTATAGCCGAGGGTCTCATGCGCCTTGTCGTTAAACTGCACCAGTGCTCCGGTCTCCCCGTCAATGAGGAGAACTGAGTCTGGCGCCTGCTCGAATAGGGTGCGGTATCGCTCCTCGCTCTCTCGCAGCGCCTCCTCTGCCCGCTTGCGCTCGGTGATGTCTTTGACGAAGACTGAGAGGCCGGTCTTAGAGGGATAGGCGCTGATTTCGAAGGAGAAGTTCTTGCCTTTAATCTGGTACTCATTCACGAAACTCCGAGGCTCTCGCGTTCTTAGGACCTCCTGGTACAACGTGTCGGCCTTCGTCCCTTTAACCTCGGGGAACAACTCGTACAGAGATTTTCCGATCGCATCGCCGGCTGAGATCCCGGTAAGCTTCTCAGAGGCTTTGTTCCAGTAAGTGTACCTGGAGTCTCTATCCATGGCAAAGAAGACATCGGTGATGCTGTCGCTAAGCTCCCTGTGGCCCTCCTCGCTCTCCCGCAGCGCCTGCACCGCCCGCCTGCGCTCAGTGATGTCCACGAATGAACCCATGATGCAAGTAAGCCTGCCAGCCGGGTCTGTAACCGTAGTTGCGGAAAGCTGGGCATCGAACGTTGAGCCGTCTTTCTTCACAGCAACTAGTTCGCCTACCCAACTCCCCCTATCACGCAATGCTCTTCCCACCTCGCGAGCCTTCTCTTTGGCCTGCCAGAATTCTGCAACATGCTTTCCCAGCATCTCGCTGTCATGGTCATATCCCCACATTTTCAGCAAGGAGGGATTCACGTAGGTCAGGCTGCCTTCAGGGTCAGCCAAGGCGATGCCCTCGATGGACGCTTCGATGGCACAATCCTTTGTCCTCAGCGCCTCCTCCGCCCGCTTGCGCTCGGTGATGTCGTGACCGGTAATCTGGACTCCGGCGTACTGGCCCTCCTCGTCGAAGAGGGGATAGCCGTTCCATTGCACGACCCTGGTTCCCGTGGGCGTGATCTGGCGGTTGACGAACCCCGTTGTCAGCGCCTTCCTTGCCCTCGTCTCTCGGATGGACTGGGCAGTCGACTCTAGGTCGTCGGGATGGACGAAGGCTCTGGAGTCGGCACCCAGGAGTTCCTCTCTCGGCTTTCCGAAGAATTGGCAGGCGGCGTCGTTGAGGAAGGCCCAGTTGCCATTCTTATCCAGCCTCGCAATTATGTCGCCGGTCAGGTTGGTAATAGCGATGTATTCTTCCGTCTCCGGCGATGGGGCATCCGCCACCTCACCGACGCCACGGGTGAGAGAGGCCATTCTCTCAGAGCTAGATGCCTTGACCCTCGCCTTCACGTCGCCGGAGGTTATGGCCCTGGCACTTGCCCGCAGTGCGGCCAGCGGGCGCCCGACCGCCACCGCAAGCGCCGCCGCGCCAGCGGTCACCACGAAGGCGAGAGCGCTGAGGCCAATGACGAGCCAGAGGGTGGTTTTTGCGGCGCGGTCTGCCGCCGCGATGTCACCGGCCAGCTCGCTTGGCTGCGCCTCGGCTACCGTCGCGGTGCCAGCGAGGACTACGGCTAGCACCACGCCTACCAGGATGACTCGGCCACGCGCTGATCTAAGACCAGACATTGGGGGCCTAAATCTCCTTGGGGGATTGTGGCCATTATTATATCAATTGGCAGGATTTGTGCAAGTTGTGAAAAAAGGAGCAAGATCGAAGGCGGCTGGCAATGATTCCTTGCCCGCGGCGCGCTCGCCCTAGTTTGTTCTACCGCCGAGTTGCAGCGCCACCCGGGCGTAGTGTGCCATCTGGAGTGAGACCCTTCGCTGTGCTCAGGGTGACATCGTGGCCCAGCGTCATTCCGAGCGGAGCGAAGAATCTCAGCAGCGCGCTCGTCCTAGTTGCCGAACGATGGAGGGAGAACGGGCCGCACGTGGTCTTTGGGCGCATAAGTGGTGGCGGGCCCCACGATCAGGCGGCTAGTCCAGCCCGGCGCGGAAGCGGTGGTAGCCTATGACCTTGCTCAGGGCGTTGGCCGCCTGCTGGAAGCTGGCGAAGGTGGCGATGCCTCGCTCCAGGAACTCGCTGCGTATCTCCACCATCTCCCCTTCTAGGTGTCCCGGCTGGAGGATCATGAGAAATGGCTTCGGACAGCGCTCCCTGTAGTCCGCCAAGAGGTTCAGAACCTGATCCGACAGGGTGGCGCTCATGAGCCTGCGGCCCCGCAGGAAAGTGGCCGCCGACTCCAAGACGACGGCGTCGATGTTGGCGTCCTTTTCCAGGATGTCAAGCATGCGCTGCAGATGGTCCAGGCGGAAGCCCATGGAGAGGGTGCCGCCAGCGTCCAGGGGGTTGCGGTAGCTGCCGCCGATGATGTTGAAGAAGGATGCCAGCTCCTCGTAGGAAGCGGGCGTGAGGAGGGGCACCTCCAGGTTGGCCCGACCGAAGGCATCGGCGATGACTACCGACTGGCCGCCGGTCATGGCCACCAGCCCCACTCGCCGGCCGGTGCCAGGCTTGATGTAGAGCAGACCCTTCACCACGTCCACCGTCTCCTCCAGGCTGTCGGCGGTGATGGCGCCAGCCTGGCGCATGGCGGCGTTCCAGAGGGCTTCCTTGGTGGCCAGGGCAGCGGTATGGGAGTGGATGGCGCGGGCGCCGGCCTCCGTCTGGCCACCCTTCCACACCACCACCGGCTTCAGGCGGGTGGCCCTTCGCAGAACATCGAAGAAGCGGCGGCCGTCGCGGGGGCCCTCGATGTACATGCCGATGATCTCGGTCTCGGGGT
>JALHUG010000191.1 GCA_022866185.1 Dehalococcoidia bacterium | reverse complement strand
ATGACAGCCTCCATCCGCTCGGCGTTGGTCACGAAGTAGGGGGAGACGTAGCCGCGGTCGATCTGCATGCCCTCCACGAACTCGGTCTCCAGGCGAATGCCCTTGCCCTCCTCAACGGTGATCACCCCGTCCTTGCCAACCTTCTCCATGACGTCGGCGATGATCTCGCCGATCTCGCTGTCGTGGCCGGAAAGGGTGGCCACCTGAGCGATCTGCTCCTTGCCAGCAACCGGTCGAGCCATATCACGCAGGGCGGCCACAAGCGCCTGCACGCCCCGCTCCAGGCCGTGCTTGAGGGCCATGGGGTTGGCGCCGGCGGCCACGTTCTTCATCCCCTCGCGGACGATGGCCTGAGCCAGGACGGTGGCGGTAGTAGTGCCATCGCCGGCGACGTCGTTGGTCTTGGTGGCCACCTCGCGGGCGAGCTGAGCGCCCAGATTCTCGAAGGGGTCCTTAAGCTCGATCTCCTTGGCCACGCTGACGCCGTCGTCCACCACTGCCGGCGGGCCGAACTTCTTCTCCAGCACCACGTTGCGGCCGCGCGGACCGAGGGTCACCTTTAGGGCGTTGGCCAGGGTGTCCACCCCGTTCTTGAGCTTGCGCCTGGCCTCCTCATCGAAAACCAGCATCTTGGCAGGCATGCCTCTCCCCTCCTTAACCTATCCCTGACGAAGAGATTATGAGAATAACAACCGCTCTCTAGCCCTGCAGGCGGGCGAGGATATCGCTCTCCTTAAGGACCAGGTACTCTTCCTCGCCAGGCAGAATGCCCCGCGGCACTTCCTGGCCGGAGTACTTGGCGAACAGGACGCGCTCCCCCACCTGCACCTCGATGGGAACGCGCTTGCCGTTCTCATCCAGGCGGCCGGGCCCCACAGCGATGACCTCGCCCAGTTGAGGCCTCTCCTTGGCAGTGTCGGGGATGACGATGCCGCTGGCCCGTACCTCCTCCTGCAGGATCTGTTTCACCACGACGCGATCGCCATAGGGAACGATCTTGGCTAACGTACTCCTTTTGGCTGGCACAACCATCCCTCCTTCGCAGAGTCACTTACTCAGGACAGAGAATTTAGCACTCTCCTCAGAAGAGTGCTAAATTGTCAATGGCATATTAGCCTATCGTCCCTCTGCGAGCAAGGGCAAATAGCGGCAATGATAGCAAGAAATCTCGCCACAGGCTCCATGTGGGCCTATTTTCTTCCGCTAGCTCGCTCGATCTCCTGTGATCTGGCTAGCACAGCATCGAGCGGCCTCAGGCCGCAGCCCTGCCCCCTTGATCTCCTACACGGAAGCGTGTAAGATCGCTGGGTAATGGCGGCTAAGACGAGGCGAAGACGAGGGCCTGTGTGGAACGCCCAGCAGGTGAGAGCCCTGCGCCAGCACCTGGGCCTGACCCAGGAGCAGATGGCGGCGGAGATGGGCACCCGTCAGCAAACCATCAGCGAGTGGGAGACGGGCCGCTATCAGCCGCGAGGCACCTCGGCCCGCCTCCTGGTCCTCATCGCCGAGCGAGGGGACTTCCCCTACCGGGCTGAGAGCCGGGGGCAAGACAGGGATTGAGCACAACGCTTCAGGCTCAACGAGGCCTCAGTAATCGGCGAGCGGATGGGGCCAACGAACGGGCCCGGCCGCCTGATGGGCGATCTCTGTCGCCTGCCCCCAGCGAGGCCGAGCTGGTGCGCCTGTGGGAGGGGCAGCGCTTTCCCACTCAGGCCCTGGTAAGCGGCGATGGCTCGCCCCTGGGCGTGGTCTTTCGCGGCCGTCCAGCCGCGGGGGGCGCCGGCCCCGACTTTCGCGATGCCGTCATCGAGCTTGGCGGCCGCCAGGTGCAAGGGGATGTGGAGCTGCACGTGCTGGCCAGCGCCTTCCGCCGCCACGGCCACCATCGCGACCGCGCCTATGACAACGTCATTCTGCACGTGGTCTTCTGGGACGACGATGGGGAAAACACCTGCCTGGCCTCGGGCCGGCGAGTGCCGGTGGTGGCCCTGGGCCCGTGGGTGGCCCGGCGGGCGCAGGAGTTGCAGGCCTGGCTGTCTCATCCTGCTCTCTGGCAGGAGCCCTGTGGCAGCGCCGACCAACGGCTGGGGGCGGAAGCGGTGGCCGCCATCCTGGATGATGCGGGCGACTGCCGCTTCGGCGAGAAGGCGGCTATCTTTGGCGCCGCCCTGGCCGAGGAGGACGGCGAGGAGATCCTCTATCGAGGCATCCTGGAGGCCCTAGGCTACAGCCAGAACCGCGAGCCCTTCCGCCTGCTGGCGCAGGCCCTGCCCTGGCGTCAGCTCCGCGCCTGCATGCGAGCTCAGCCACCGCAGGAGCGAGTGCTGGCGGCCGAGGGTGTCCTGCTGGGCAGGGCCGGCTTTTTGGGCTCCTTGGCAGAAGATTTGGCCGCGCTTCCCTCCTGGTCGGCCCACAGGAACGGGGTGGAATCGCTCGCCCTCCCCTGGCGCCTGGCGGGGATCAGGCCAGAGAACCATCCAGCCCGACGCCTGGCCGGGGCTGCCCGCCTCTTGGTTCGCTACCTGGGAGAGGGGTTGTTGGTCGGCCTTCTGGAGAGGGTAGCGGAGGCGTCGGCGCGGGGGCCCCAGGCGCTGGCGACAGCCCTGCGGGTGGGCGATGGCCTTATCGGCCCCGGCCGGGCCGACGAGATCGCGGTGAACGTGGTGCTGCCCTTCACTCTGGCCTGGGCCGAGGCCAGGCAAGACAAGCCCCTGGCCCAGGCGGCCCTGATGCTCTACCAGCGTTATCCAAGACTCTCCCCCTACGGCATCCTGAGAAGACTGACCGCCGCCTTGGGCCGAGAGCTGACTGGTGGGGCCCGCCGCCAGCAGGGGATGCTCCACCTCTTCCACTGCTACTGCCGCCAGGGCGGCTGCAGCCGCTGTCCGCTGGCGTAGAGGCTTGACGGACAGGGGGCAGGGGGCGAGTAGCCGGCGGCCCTGCTCTTGCACCAGCGGCCGGGAGGCCCTCCGGCTTCCCTCAGCCTATCCGCAGCCCCGGCTGGACGTCCAGGTCGAGGCCGTCGCGCCGGCCCTGACGCAGGCGATAGTAGGCGCAGGACCCCACCATCGCCGCGTTGTCGGTGCACAGAGAGGGGGGCGGCACCCGCAGCGGCAGGGATGAGCGCTGGGCCAGCACCTGGCGGAGGAGGCTGTTGGCTGCCACGCCCCCAGCCAGAAGGATCTCGGCCGCTCCGTTCTCCTGAGCGGCCCGCACGGTCTTGGCCGCCAGGGCGTCCACTACCGCCTCCTGAAAGGCGGCCGCCGTCTCGGGGATCGAGGGCGTGTCGCCCATCTCCCCTCGCACCAGGCGCAGGACGGCGGTCTTGAGGCCGCTGAAGCTGAAGTCGTAGGGGCCGGCGACGCGAGCGCGCGGCAGCCT